>DATGXG010000041.1 GCA_035299085.1 Bacteroidales bacterium
CGATTGAATGACGGCATTTTTGCCGGTGACAAACGCGTTACAAAAGTGAATGTATACCAGAACGACAGCAGTTCTTATATTCTTTTCTATAATTCAGAAGGTCTTCTTGCTTATGACTACCGTCCGATGGTTGCCCTGAGCGGAGTTTGCATTATGGAAGACAACGGCCGTACCGAAAATTTCTATGTAAGCCGTTCATACAGGAAAGGCGCTGAATTCCTGACTAACGATATGGTTGATGTTCTTGTGAAAGAAGCCATTGATAAAACATCCATCCTGTTTGAAGCCGGCAAACCAAAGGCCGGTGAAATGGAAGTGGTGATGGGCGCCGGAGAATCGGGTATCCTGTTGCATGAAGCCATGGGTCATGCCTTTGAGGCCGACTTTAACAGGAAGAATACCTCCATTTTCTCGGATAAAATGAATAAGAAGATTGCCGAAGATTTTGTAACCATCGTGGATAACGGAATCAGGCCTGGTGACAGAGGTGCCCTTAACTTTGATGACGAAGGTAATAAATCCGAAATTACTACGCTTGTTGAAAAAGGTATACTTAAAAGTTACCTGCACGACCGCATCAGCGCAAATTTCTATAAGGTAGCGCCAACAGGAAACGGAAGAAGACAGGACTTCAGGAATATTCCGATTCCGCGTATGCGTTGCACGTACATGGAAAACGGACCTCATAAAAAAGAAGAAATCATAGCCAGTGTTAAAAACGGTATCTATGTCGAAAACTTCAGCAATGGTGAAGTGAATATCGGACAGGGCGATTTTACTTTCTTTGTAAAGCTTGGATATATCATTGAGAACGGTAAGCTTACCAAACCTATAAAGGACATAAACATTATCGGTAACGGCCCGCAGGCGCTTGCTGATGTGGTTATGGTAGCAGACGACCTTGCCATCGCCGAAGGCACCTGGACATGTGGTAAAAACGGCCAGGGTGCACCGGTTACACAGGGCATTCCTACAGTGAAAATAAAAAAACTTACCGTTGGCGGTGTAAACGCCTGATAAATCAATTGCTATGAATACAAACGAAAAATACGAACTCGCAAAACTTGTGATGGAGCATGCTCTCAAAGCAGGTGCCCAGCAGGTTGCTGTCAAAATATACGATAGCAGGAGCAGCAATATTGAAATCCGCGATCAGAACATTGATACCCTGAAAGAATCGAACAGGGCCGGACTGACAATTGATCTGTATGTGGATAAGAAATATTCATCGAATTCTACAAACAGACTTAAAAAGGAAGACCTTTTCAAGTTTGTGGATGATAACGTTGCCGCCACCCGTTTTTTGGCCGAAGATGAATTCAGGATCCTTCCTGATACGGCGTTGTACTACAAGGGTAACGGTCCGGATTTGAACGTTTTTGATCCTAAAATGGATCAGGTAGAGGCCAAAACAAAGATCGACCTGGCCATGAACGCCCTGAATGAAGCTTACAAAAAGGACGAAAGGATTGTTTCTGTTACTTCGGATTACGGCGACGGAATATCAAACGAGGTAATGGTTACCAGCAACGGGTTTAAAGGGGATCAGAAAAACACATGGGTATCCATGAGCGTAAGTGTTTCTCTGAAAACCGACACCGGAAGACCTGTGGATTACTGGTATGAGAATAACATTTTCGCCGATAAACTGATCACAAAAGATATTGGTAAAAAGGCACTTGAAAAGGCCATTCAAAAAATCAATCCTTCAAAGATTGCCTCAGGGAAATATACAGTTGTAATCGACAACAGGGTTTCCGCAAACCTGCTATACCCTGTATTCAATGCACTGAACGGCTACAGCCTTTACCAGAAACAATCCTTCCTGGTTGGAAAAATTGGAAAACCGGTTGCATCACCGTTACTGAACGTTGTTGATGATCCTTTCATTCCGTCAGGTCCCGCATCGAGACTATATGACAGTGAGGGTCTTGCCCTTGTGAAACGTCCTGTAATCGAAAATGGTGTGCTGAAGACTTACTATATTGACACCTATTACGGACGTAAGTTAAAAATGGATCCTACAAGCGGTGACAGCACCAATTTTATCTTCACACTGGGTACAAGAAACCGTGAGCAAATGATCGGTGATGTTAAGAAAGGCGTGTTGATCACCGGTTTTATAGGAGGTAACTGCAACGGAACAACAGGTGATTTTTCCTATGGCATCGAAGGATTCGTGATTGAGAACGGTAAACTTGGTCATCCTATTAATGAAATGAACATTACGGGCAATATGAGCGACTTCTGGTTCAACCTCGCTGAAATGGGTAATGATATCCGTGAAAGCGATTCGATCAGAATACCATCAATTATGCTTAAGAATGTTGACCTGAGCGGAATTTAACCGTAATATAGAATTAAAAAGCCCCGGTAAATTCCGGGGCTTTTTTTATTAGTAGCCGTTAAACCTATTTAGTGCCTTAAATATGGCCGCAATATTTTCTACCGGCACATTAGCCTGGATGTTGTGAACCGTATTGAATACAAAGCCACCGTCTTTCGAAAAGATTTCACACAGATCAAGAACCTGTTTTTCAACATCCGCAGGTGTTCCAAAGGGCAATACTTTTTGGGTATCAACTCCCCCACCCCAGAAAACAAGATCCTTTCCGTATTTCCTTTTAAGTGTTGCCGGGTCCATACCTGCTGCGTTAATCTGAACCGGGTTGATAATATCAAAACCCGACTCAATAAACGATGTCATGAGTGTTTCTACTGCCCCACAGCAATGTTTGAATGTTTTCCACTCTGTATGCCCGTGGATCCAGTTATTCATTTTCTGATAATACGGTTTGAAAAGCTCATCAAAAGTATCAATCGAGCAAAAGGTTGAATCCTGTGTTCCCAAATCTGTCCCGCAAAGAAAAACAGCATCGATATCATTTCCGACTATTTCATAAAGAAGCCTGAAATTTTCAAGGGCAATGTCGGTTTGCTTTTCGAATATACTTTTAAGGTAATCCGGTCGAAGCATCATGGACATATACCACTCCGCCACATCGCGAATACCTTTAGGCCTTTTCAAAAACAGGCCAGGAACAAGGGCAATATCGCCCACTGCTGTGCCGCCGAAATTGGCTATGATTCCTTTGCCCGATTCACGGCCAATGGCCACCTGGTTCTTCCAGTATTCAAGATCAATCGTCGACAATACGCCAAAATCTTCAAGATTGTCTACAGGGTCCAGGTTTTCTTCGACAATCGGTTCCTGGCGGATAATGGCATCGAAAAAGAAGCCTGTTTTGGGCATTTTTCCGCTAGGGGGAACGGTTACATCGCCCTCCGGACAAATCAGGTAATCGCCATTTGAGTCGGTAATGATATTGAATAACTCAGGTACAAGCAATAGCTGATTCCAGTGGGTACGGTATTCTCTGAATTTCTCATTCGGAAAACCGAACATGTTATTCCTGGGATTTATTCCAATGGTATCCAGGTGCAATACTTCAGCAAGATCGTCATCAACCTGGCCCAGCATCTGAAAAGGTTCAATAAGCTTTACCGGCCTTTTTTCAAGACCATAAAAATCCCGAAGCCTTTCCAGGGCCAGAACATGTATACCCGTCACACCTGTTGTGCCCATGTCCACCGGAACCTTGTCGGTCTGCCTGTGATTGAGGGCCGCTTTAAGACGCTCACGCTTTGTCATACCCGTATATTTAAAAATAAATATAGCGAAAGCATTTGTAGATTGAGCCTCCTGAATAAAAAAACTATCTGAAGAAGGAGAAATGAACGCTGCCGTAATTGCGTTCTTCGGAAAAGCGGGGATGATTTGTAAATTTATTCGACTTGCCATGTTCAAGTACAAACCAGCCGTTCTCTTTAAGCAGGCTGAACTGCATGATCAAATCAGGGATAGTCTCAATATTTTTTAGTTCATAAGGAGGATCTGCAACAATAATATCATACTTCTTATGACACACTGGGATAAACCTGAAAACATCCATCCTCACGGCATGAATTCCTTTCATTCCAATCTCCCCGGCTGTTTTAGAAATAAATTGAGTGGCCCTCCCGTTGATCTCAACAAGGTCGATATTTTCACAGCCCCTTGAAGCAAATTCAAAACTTAAACTGCCTGTTCCACTGAAAAGATCCAGCACTGCAGCATCTTCAAAATCAAAATGATTGGTGAGAATATTAAAAAGGGCTTCGCGGGCAAAGTCGGTTGTAGGTCTTGAATCAAAACCTTTGCTTACCTCAATCCTTCTCCCGCTGTATTTTCCACCGATGATCCGCACATCTGTAAATTTAGTAAATTTAGGAACCTGGAAGTGACCAGTTGTTTAAGTCCTGACGCCAAGGCCGGAATTTCTGCCGGTTCATCATACCGGCAATCCTGGACATATTGTGAAATTAAATCCCAGTAGCTGAGTTTGGATGCCTGCTCTCCTGAGATTCTTAACGGAGTTTTAGCCGGATCCAGTCCCATTTTCTGAAATACAAGCAGCAGGTAATATAGAAGGTCATTTTCATTGGTATATTGGAATGTGTTATAAATCCTGAGTTTTGAATTCCCCGTGCAGGCGATGTCAAAAAATTCAGGATACAATCCCATGAAAACACAGTTCGCAGTAAAATGATTGGGTTGAACGGCTATGTGCCGGACAAAAGGTGTTGTCTGGCTTAGAAATTCAACCTTGCGGAAATGCAGGCTGACCAATGAGACGAGTTCCTCAGGTAAGGCAAAAACGTTAAACAGTCCTGCTTCTGGAATGAAATTGCTGAAAACCGAAATGTGAATATCTTCGCCCTGGTTGAATTTAAGATACTTGTCAGTTACATTTTGATCAAAGAATTCCTGTGGTATTAGTGTTGTGTGCTGTGTATAACCGGCGAAACAAACATTCCTGAAAGGAAGTGAAAGAAAATCATCACTTAAAAGGGCTTCTTCAGTTTTCCTCACCAGGTCACCGGTCATAATGACCTGCTCAAATCGTTTACGGCGGAAAACAACATAATTTTCAGTTGCCGGGTTATAAATGCAATAGGAAAGTCCTTTTTTATTAACCTGAATAAGCAGCGAATACTCTTCTGCGGCTTCCTGTTTAAATGTCCTGTCGATATAATTAATCTCGTGCATCCGGTGTCTGACTTTTGCGAAATTAAATAAAATAACGGGAATGGTAAGTGGTATAATCAATAACTTTGCGAACAGATGAATTAACTATGATTGCTGACCATTTCATTCAACAGATCAGGCAAAACCTTGGGCATGTGCCTACGGAAGGCCAGGAGAAGTTGATGAAACAATTAACTGAATTTATTCTTGACCCTGGCAGCAACCGTATCTTTGTTGTCAAAGGGTTCGCCGGCACCGGGAAAACCTCACTGATCAGCGCACTTGTTAAGACGCTCGATTCAATGAAGATCAAGTCAATGCTCATGGCACCGACAGGAAGGGCGGCCAAGGTTTTTTCAGGATATGCCGGTAAAAATGCATTTACCATTCACCGTAAAATATACAGGCAAAAAGCCGCAGGCGATGGCTTCGGTGAATTTGTCATCAGTAAAAATCTATACAGCAACCTGGTTCTCATTGTGGATGAGGCTTCCATGATTTCGGATTCATTGAATGAAGGAACCCGTTTTGGTTCAGGAAGGCTGCTGGCCGACCTCATGCAATTTGTCAGGGATGGCGCCAACTGCAAGCTGATCCTGATAGGCGACACGGCGCAACTTCCACCTGTAGGGATAGTCGTGAGCCCGGCACTCGACAGAAACCAGCTGGCCCTGTATATGCCCGTGGCAGGCGAATTCCTGCTCAGGGATATCGTAAGGCAAAATCTCGATTCAGGAATCCTGCATAATGCCACACTGGTAAGGAACCAGATCACGGAAACCAATATGTCGATGCCGGCACTCGAATATAAAAAATACAGGGATATTTTTTTCATTGGTGGCACGGAGCTAACCGATGTTATGGAAAGTGCCTACAATAAATACGGCATCGACGACACCATTGTGCTGTGCCGGTCGAATAAACGGGCAAACCAATACAACGCCGGCATCAGGAAACAGGTGCTGTTTCGGGAAGAAGAACTGGTTCCGGGCGATCTGCTGATGATTGTAAAGAACAATTACTATTGGATTAAAGACCAACCTGAAATCGAATTCATTGCAAACGGTGACATTGTAAAAATCCTGAAGATAAAAAAATACGAAGAGCGCTATGACTACCGGTTTGCCTACGCGCTGATGAAACTGGTTGATTACGATATTGAATTCGAAGCCCGGATCATGCTGAATGCATTGACGGCTGATTCTCCCTCCATGAGCCAGGAAGATAACCGCAAGCTGTATTACAGCGTTTATGAGGATTACCAGCACCTGAATTCAAAAAGTAAGCAATACAAGGCGGTTAAAGAAGATCCCTTCTTCAATGCCCTCCAGGTGAAATATGCCTATGCAGTTACATGCCATAAGGCGCAGGGCGGCCAGTGGAAAGCAGTCATTATTGACCAGGGTTTCATGAAAGGTGAGAACATCGACATGGAATACCTGCGATGGCTGTATACTGCCATTACAAGGGCCACAGAAGAATTGTATTTTGTAAATTTCCCGAAGGAGTTCATTAAAAATTAAACACAAAGCCGCTAGTGCCGGAATCTTTGTAGTATTCACTTTTGCTATTGACAAAGAGCCACGCTAGTGGCGAAATCTAAGATATCGCCACTAGTTTGGCTCATGCTCCGTGGGTGGCCTGTATTAAAAGCAACTATTCCTTCATCAGTTTCATTTCATGATTGCCTGAACTGGTTCTGAGTTGCAAAATATACATTCCCGGTTTCAGGGCAGATACATCAATACGCTCAGAGCGTCCTGAACCGGCAACATTCCGGTTGATCACAAGTGAACCTGTAAGATTGTAAATCCTGAGGCTGTTCACTTTTTCAATGTAGTATACTGTCAAATAGTCTTTCACCGGGTTCGGATAAATCATAAAACCAGATTCATTTTCCACAGGTGGCACACCGGTTACTACCAGCCCGATATCAACATAGTTCGTATCATGTGCCACATTAATGGTGGTATCTGCATTCAGGTTATTCACCACAATTCTCCACGAATGATCGGTCGGAGGCACCTGGTACACGTTGTCACCGTTAAAGTCGATATAATAATCAATATGATAATCCTTATCTTTTTGCAGCGAATCAAGAACCAGTGTGAAATCAGCGGTATCAACCGGGGTCAGCCTGAGGCTATCCAGAAAATCTCCGGTTTCCTTATCTCTCAGATAAAGTACCAGATTCTTTCCTGTTTCAGGAGTGAACCCTGTGAAATTTATTGTGATTGAAACAGCTGAGTCTCCTCCAGACACAGGGAATATATCCGTGTATTCGGTATTGTAAGAAACGTTCATCACTGTATCCTTTGTGATTACCGGTAATTCTTTTCTCCAGGCATGATCCACTGGGGGTGCGGAATACATGCTGTCGTTATTGACATCGGAATAGTAATCAAGATTATAACGTTCTCCGACTGTCAGCGAATCAAAAGCAACCGTGAAATCACCCGAATCTACAGGTGATAAATACAGACTATCAACAATGCTGTCATTTTGCTGCTGCCTGATGTAGACTGTCATATTCCTGTCAACTTCCTGGTTGAAACCGATAAAATCCAGAGCCAGGCTGAAATGCGTTGAATCCACCTCGGGCTGAACATCAAAAATCCGTGTGTAGTTGGTGGAATAAGCAAAATTGATTGCTGAGTCCGAATTGAGCTTTATGTTTTCAACCCGCCATGATTCATCTACAGGTGGTGCGTTATATTTACCGTTTGCATTTTTATCCGACCAGAAATCAAAATCGTATGCTGTCCCGGCCAGGATCGAATCAAATCGAACGGAAAAATTCCCGGTATCAAATGTCAATGTGGCACTGTCAAGCCTTTCTTTACTATTGTGGTTAATTACATACATACTGAAAGGTTTATCTATAACGCTTGTCATCCCTGTAAAATTCACTGTAAGTGCATAGGGACCTGTAGCCGGTTCAGGGGCAACCTGGCAATAAGCTTTGCCGGCACCGTTGTTAAAATGTGCCCTGAAGAGAGATGTATCAATAGCCGTGTTATACAGGGCCAGTTCATCGAGGTAACCCTCAAAGTGATACTGCTGTCCCGCACTCAGCCATCCTATACCAATGGGCGCTATTGAAGCAAAGTCATCAGTAAACGTATAGGTTGCAGTAGTATCCAGCTGACCGTCAATAAAAATACTAGTTGTTTTTGCCGTACCGTTTCTTACTATCCCAATCAGGTGCCACAGTCCGTTAATCACCCCTTTCTTGCTTTCGAGTGTCTGGTTAGTGCCATCGTTTGAAATGAGTGTAAAATTCACTCTTCCGGGATTCGTACAGCTGATTCCGGCCCACCAGTGAACCTGGGTTACATTATCATCCCTGCCAATAATCACATTATTACTTGAATTGTTGCGGTTAGGACAGGCATTTGTTTTCCTCACCCAGAATTCAATTGTAAAGCTTGCATCTTTGCCCCAGTTAAAGTCCTGGTTGGCAGGCAGGGTGACCTGTTTATTCCCGTCGAAGTAGGCGGCTGAATCCACCTTGCCGGGAACATACTCCGGAGGCGATTGAAATTCGCCATCCAGGTTACCAATACGATCCACAATTTTACTGTGTGATCTTGTATCGAATTTCCAGAAATGGATCAGGCTCTGGGGGCACTGATCCTGTGCTGCCGTATTGCCGGAACTGAGATAAATCGCAATTAGGCATAACGACAAAATCGTAAAAAATCTTTTCATAGACATTGTTTTATAAGTTTATTGCTGATAAGTGGAATTGCGTAAATCAGGAACAAACCCATAAAACGAAAGTTCAACTGTCAGAAATCGATTCTATAGCTCAGATTCGGAATGACAACCACTTCACGAAGGGGCTCAACACGGTCCGTTCTGAAATTATACCTGTAGCCGTAAAATTCTTTCTGGAAAAGGAGATTCACAAATTGGACCGACCAGGTGGCTGAATACCGGGGATGATTTTTATGCCAGGAGGCCGTGAAATCAAGATACCAGACATCCGGTTTTCTTTCCTGAAACGCATGCTGTTCATCATAAATAACGTCATTACTGATATACGAAGCGGCATAATTTACTGGCGATATACGATCCCCTCCCAATACACTAAACTTCCAGTTTAAGCTGAGCAGGTTATTTCTATTTTTTCCCGGTGTCCATTCTTTTCCAAAGAGGAAATTAACCACATAATTTTTATTGAATCTTGAATTTCGTTCTACGCCGTCACCTCCTTTGTATTTTGAATCAAATAACGATGCCGTAAAAAGATAGTAGAATCCGTCGTGCAGAAACCGTTCAAGAGTAATATCAGCACCCACATTATACCCTGATCCTCGATTTACAAGGGAGTCATAAAAAAACCAATCCATTTCAAGGTTTTGCATTGAAAAAGAACTGTTGGGCATAACAGGCACCTTTGACATTTTCTGAAAGTATGGTTCAAGGCGGAAACGACTGTATTCACCTGTTTTTAATTCCCAGGATAAAATATAGTGTTGAGAACGGGTAAATTTTAGCCGCAGGTTAGGCTCAATAGTGCGGCCATCCATTTGCTGCATGGCAAAATAGAATCCAAGTGGTTCCATGCGACTATGCAATCCGTAAGCCACGCTGAATGAATTTCTGTCAGTGGCATTCCATTTAAGGCTGATTCTCGGCTCAAAGGTCAGATCGCTGTTGAGCGTGAACCATTGCGAATGAATTCCTGCATTGAGTATGAAATGATCAGCAAGATCTATTCTTGATTGAGTGTAAGCCTGAATCAGTGTGCTGTTCCCGGTTTTGTCGGCAAATGTCCTGAATTGATCCCTTCCGTCATTTTGCTTCAGGTTTACCTTGTATGTCAGGTAATTGATATTGATACCGGTACGATTGATATGGCGGCTTCCGAATTTATGATTTACAAGGAATGAGAGCGTGTACTTCCTGTCATTCTGGGCTATTTCATCCCTGGGATACAAATTCATGGCACTGTCAAGTCGCTCCCTGTGCCAGTAAATCAGGTTGCCTGTGGCTGCAACAGCTGTATTCAGGTAAGTGCTTTCTGACAGGATCGTTTTATAATTTATTCCTGCTGCTCCCATTCGGTTTTTATTCACATCTTCCTCTATATCCTGGTAATAAATCCATTGGGTGGAATCTTCCTTAACCTTTGAACCGGTCCGGTCAGTTGAAAAAAGTCCCCAGGCACTCAGTGTGCCCTTCCTGCCCATGGGAAAATTAAGTTTGAATGAAAGGTCCTGGTATTTTATACCCTGCGCATTCTGCGGCAGCAAGGGAGATATCAGTGCCAGCGTTGAGTATCTGTAATTCATAAGGTATGATGACCTGCGACCTTTAATAAATGGCCCTTCGGTGGCAAAATCAATTCCAATAATTCCGGCTTTAATTGTGTGTTCGCGTTTTTCATTGTTTCCGTTCCGTATTCTCATATCAAAAACACCTGAAAGGGCATTTCCGAATTCAGCAGGAAAGGCCCCTGTGAAGAAATCGGAATTACTCAGCATTTGAGAGCTTAAGGCAGTTATACCACCTCCGCCGAATGTGGATACATTGGCAAAATGACTGGGGTTGGGAATTTCAATCCCCTCCATCCTCCACAATAATCCTTTTGGTGCATTTCCGCGGATCACTATGGCATTTGACGACAAGGAGCCGGCCACTCCGGCAAATGCCGTTGCAAGTCGGGCAGGGTCATCGATTCCCCCGGCATATCGTGAAGCTTCTTCCATTGTAAGCTGGCGCGAACTGATCATAGCCATGGGATTTACTGCCTGCTCCTTGTTTGCAAAAGCCTTTATTGAAACTCCTTCAAGTGCCGTTGCCGATTGTTTCATCAGAATTTCAAGGATAGTCTCCTTACCCGTTTGCACAAGCACTTCGGCCACCACCGTTGATTCATAACCGATATAACTAACTTGTATGCTGTATCTTCCGACAGGAATATTTTCGATTCTGAAAGCTCCGTTGCCATCTGTTGTTGTTCCCAGTAAGGGATTTGTATTTAAAATCATAATGGTGGCACCGGGAAGAGTTTCCTGTGTGTTGCGGTCTTTCACAATACCCCTGACAATCCTGTTCTGGCAATCCGCATCAAAGGACAGGGTGAAATAAAGAACAAAACCTAAACCGTAAATTGACGATTTTATACCTTTCATATCTATTTTACTAATTTTGACAAAGATGGCCACATGTATTTTTTTATGAAATCCTGAAATATCAGTATTTTTAACTCTCTATGGAACTCAAGGAATTATTCACGGAATATATGGCTCTTCTGGATGAACAGGTTTTTAAACCCGAAGATCTCGATTATCGGATCCTTGATTACCATTTACCCCTGCTTGAAAGAATTGATGTGGTAGACAGCGGTTGCATCTCTGTTTTTGATTTGTACAAAAGAAAACACGTTTATTACTCACCTAAATATAAGTCACTGCTTGGATGGGATCCTGAAAGGGCTTCAGAGGATATGAATTACACGAACAGCATGATTCATCCGGATGATTTGATTCCCCTTATGAAAGCCGGGCTTTATTTTATCAGGCTTGGTTTTTCATTACCCGATAAAAAGGAAAGCCTCCATTATAAAACCATTTTTGAATACCGGGTAAAAGGCAGGGATAATGAATATGTAAGAGTAATTGAACAACAGGTGCCGCTTGAGTTTGACGCATCGGGAAATGTATGGCTGGCACTGAGTATGCTTGACCTTTCTCCTGACCGGGACATTACGGCGCCTTTCAGGGGAAGACTTAAAAACCAGGTGACCGGAGAATTATATTACTTTCCGCCTGAAGATGACTTGCCGGTTTTGAAAGAAACCGAACTGACTTCAAGGGAAAAGGAGGTCCTTCAGTTAATTGCCCGCGGACTGATCAGCAAGCAAATCGCTGATAAACTGTATATCAGTGTGAACACCGTGAATACACACCGGCAGCGGATTATTGAAAAGCTGAATGTAAGCAACACCTATGAAGCCATCCGGTATGGGCAGGATCGCGGGCTTTTCTGATAACTGCTGCACTAAAAAACCGATTATGTTAAAAGAAGATACAAATCAATTAATGCTTGATTTCGGGAAAGACGGGAATCAACTTGTACCTGTAATAACCCAGAATTCAATCACGAAGGATGTCCTTATCCTATCATGGGTAAACAGGGAGGCTTTTGAAGAAACCCTTAGGAGCGGGTATGCTACCTATTGGAGCAGATCGAGAAAAGAGCTCTGGAAAAAAGGTGCCACATCAGGTGATTACCTGAAAGTGGTTGACATAAGAATAAACTGTGAACAGAACTCACTTCTTTTCCTTGTGATTCCTGAAGGCAAGGGAGTATGTCATGCCAGAAAACCTTCGGGACTGCCCTACTCAACCTGCTATTACAGGCAAATCGTTGAAGGCGGATTGAAAATTATTGAAGAATAAGATCAGAAACTTACAAACAGGCTGAAAACGCCAATAATGATGAGGACTATCCCAGACAATAGTTTCTCATGATGGTCGAGAAAATGCGACTGGATTGACCGAACCCCTTTACTGGCAAGAAATACAAGGAGAAGCATACCAGACACTGTAAGGATAACATACACAGCTGACACCATAATAATTCCCAGCCACCCGGCTGCAGCGGCCTGCAGGTAATAAGCTTCAATTTCAAGACAGGGACTCAGAAACATGGCAAGGGCAAGTGAAGTGATAATGGCCATTTTTGATTTCTGATTTACCGGTCTGTCTAAACCATGGTGATGCTTGTGATGATGAAGCCTGTCGATTACCAGGTAAATAATGCCAAGCAGGATCAGCAATCCCGGTGCGATTTTCTCTGAAATAACTTTATAGTTGCTGCTCAGACTGATTCCGATAATGCCAATAGTTATCCCTACAATTATGGTACTCAGTGTATGAGCAAAACCGCTGATTCCGGTAACCATCATCGTTTCGCGGAGAGTCCATTTCTCTGCCCTTCCAATGGCCACAACAGGCAGCCAATGATTCGGAATTACGGCGTGAACCATGCTTAAAAGGAGACTTCCAAAAAACAGCTGAATCATATAGCCAAAGTTATCTTTTTGTTCTGATGTTCACGCTCAGATCGGCTATTTTTAGTAACCTATTGAGTTTGATTTTATTCAACCGGTTAATTCGCAAGGTTTCCATGTATGTCAGTGCACGGCGCATCACATCATAATACAAAAGCACAAACAACAAACCTGTGAATAACCATATCACACAAAGGTTAAACCAGAAGGTAGCCACATAATAATTGAAAAAGTCTTTATGGGGAGCATAAAAATGGGCCCGCCATGAATTATTTGCTGGTTCACGGTATATGGCATCCTTTATGGGGATCATTTCGCCGTCATGGATTGTATAATGCATGATCTCCTTCTCATTGGTAAGAACTGCCGCAAGCTGTTTGTTGAAATATTTCTTTTTGAATGTCAGGAAATTATCCTCACCTCCCAATTTCTCTATAAGTTCTTCATAAATCCGGTCGCGCTCGGTGACCGCGTTATTATACCTGTTTTTGTAAATGCGGAGAGCTTTATTCAGGATTTCATTATATGATTTATTCAATGAAGGTTTATAGGATTTTCTGTCAAGACTGTCAGAAAAGGAAGGCAGCGGCGTTCCGATATCGTGGCAGATTCTTTTGAGTTCCGATTTAAGAACATTCAGATTATTGTTGAACCGGAAGGTATCTGAGTTATTAAAGTAAAGGTCTTCAGAATCATCAAGCAACTCCTGTAACCCTGTAATTGCATATGACCTGTAATAACCTGCTGAATTGGCCCTGCTTTCGGCATCAAAGAAATACCTCTCATACAGGTTGTCCTTGAATTGTGTTACTGCGAGCGCTTCATAAGCCCACCTTGAGGTCATCAGGTCTCCGATGATCGGAACCTGTTTATCATTCGATATCTTATTGTGCATTTTCGAAAAGTCGACGACCACGCCGCTGAAGAGCAGCTGGGGAACCAGGATAAGCGGAACAAGAATATAGATAGTAACTACCGAATTAAATCCGGAAGAGATGTTCAGTCCCAGCATGTTTGACCAGCACGCGGCAGTAAAAAGTACAACCCAGTAACTGAAAAGCATTCCCCTGATTTCAAGCATTGAGTTGCCTATCAGCACAAAAATGAGGGATTGCAGGGCTGAGATGCCGAAAAGGATTATAATTTTAGAAAAGAGGTAACTCGACCGGCTCAAATTCAGGAACTTCTCACGCCTGAGGATCTTGCGGTCCTTGAAAATCTCTTCGGCACTGATGACAAGGCCCAGGAAAAGGGCAACAATTACCGCCATGAAGAGAAATGCCGGGATTACCTGGTTTTCACCGAATATATATTTCGGCATACCATTCACAAAAGTGTAATTTTTTGAAAAGAAAGCCAGTATAAAACCCAGTATAGGTGCTTCAAGCGCCAGCAGCATCAGGTACTGCTTATTGTAGTATTTTGCCAGCAGGTCGCGTTTCAGGAAGATCAGAAACTGGTTGAAATGATCAGGGATCCTGAAATTGTTCTTGGGTACCTGGGCATCGTGTTCTCTTACGATCAGCTTGGTTTGCGTGTCAATTTTTGTAAGGAATCTCTGGTACCATTCTTCGGGTGAAGTTTTGCGTTTGCGGGTCAAACGGCCATTGGCATCCACTTCGCGGGCCTCAACAATTCTGAGAATTTCATCTGAATTGATGTTACCGCAACTGAGGCATTCGGTCTCCTCGGCGTCAGGATAATGAGCTTCCTGCTTAAAATAGGTTATTGCGCTCATCGGATGCCCGTAGTAGATAACGCGGCCACCCTGGTCCATAACCAGCAGCTTGTCGATCATCCTGAACACATCGGATGAAGGCTGATGAATATTGGCAATGATAAGTTTTCCTTTCAGCGTTTGCCTTTTCAGAAGGGTTATAACTTTTTCAGAATCGGCAGACGACAATCCGGACGTGGGTTCATCCACAAAAAGGATCCATGGCTCCCGGATCAGTTCAAGGGCAATGTTGAGACGCTTCCGTTGGCCACCGCTCAGAAAAGTTGTGAAGGCATCACCTACATTCAGGTCGCGTGCTTCCAGCAAATCAAAATCGATAAGCGCATCCTCGACCACATCAGCAATCTCTTCCTCGGTATAAGAATCAAAGCAGAGCTTGGCATTGTAATACAGGTTCTCGTAAACGGTAAGTTCTTTAATTAGCAGGTCATCCTGTGGCACATAACCGATAATACCTTTTACTGATTCCTTATCCTTATGAATATCATACCCGTTAATCCTTATAGAACCGTGCCTTGGCTTAAGATTGCCGTTCAGCACATTCAGAAGCGTAGATTTTCCGGAGCCACTTCCACCGATTATGCCAACAAGTCTTCCTGATTCTTCCGTAAGGTTAAATCGTTTGACACCGTTACGGCTGTTGAAATAGTTAAACTCAATGTCTTCAGCCGTAAAAATGAATTTCACTTCAGCCATGGCATGGATAAACTTTCCGCGAACCCAGCTGAAATAGATAGAACCTATTTTGGGACTCCGGATAACCGATCCGACAGACCATATGTAGGAACGCCCTGAATGAATGCGGTGACCATTCAGAACGAGTTTCATATTCCCGTAATAGCGGAAGACATAAACATCAGCGCTTGGAATATGGAGGACCAGGATCTGTCCTTCGAGCTTATCAATGCCCAGTTGCTTAATGTCAGAAGTTGTAGCGTCTTTTGGCCTGATTACAAGTAACCAGTCACGGTTTACGATATCATTGATCTCTTCAAAAGTGAAATGCTTGGCATCACGGAATTCATCATCGCTGATCTTAAGGAAAGATGCTGCTGTGCGAACAAGGCTTACCTCTAAACGTGTAAGTCTTTCACCGCTGTGAATGAAGTCGAGAAGATACACAAGAACAATGATCTTCTGTTTGTGCTCAAGCTCTTCATTGATCTGGGTGCAAAGTTCGATGATCCGGCTCTGTGCGTTTTTTTTGCGATCATCAGGGTTTGAGATTATCGGATCATTATTGAGCTGATGAAAATACTTAACCTGTTCATCAAAGAAATTGATGTATTTCTGAACTATTTCACGGCTGTATTGCTGATCGAGGTAATCCATCACAATACTTCGCTTATTATCCGATTGTCCGTTCTTTTTGATATCGGAAACAATCGCGAATAACCGCATCAATGCCCGGAGAATAGATTCATTCATAACGTATTATGCTAAAACAGCCCTGCGATAACAGGGCTGTTTGTGTAAAAAATACCGACTGTTATACTATCAGATCAGTGAATTCCTGACCTGTTTAATCGTATTTAAAATCACCGTGTAATCAGCCTGTGAAAGACCCTGGTCAACCTTGGCGAATGCAGCCTGCAAAGGCTGAAGTTTTGTTTCAAGGTCTTTAATGTCAGGATTTGAATTACGGCTTGCCAGAAGGCTCATTACTTTTTCATAGGATGCTTTTTGTTTCACAATGAGGTCAACGAGACCGGTGAAATTATAGGAGTCCTGTGAAATATTGGTAGCAATATACATCAGTTCAACCCAGGCGCCGGTAACCATATCAACAGCCAGGTCAGGATTGCTTTTTTCTTCGAGATATTTGTATGTTCCATAAATTGTATTCGTTACAATCTTGGTAAGTGAATCCTTGTTGCTGTATTTTGCTTTGTATTCTTCTGACATCAGTTTCTCATAATCATAGGAAACACCAAGCTGATCGGCAAGAGTTTTTATCGAACCAAGATAGGTCTGAACGTCCTGCTGCTGCTCGAAGGTTGCAGCATACGAAAGGTCAGCTACATAAACTCCCATATTCAGGGCTTTGCTCTTTTCAGTGATATACTTTTCAACTTTATTGGGAGCGTTGAGATTCTTTGATGTATACTTTGCTCCGATGTTATTGAGCATTTGGGTCAGTTCAAAAGGTGAAGGCAGCGGATACAGAATTTCCTGAATGTTTGTAGCCAGGGTATCCTTACTCAACGAATCAGATGCAGCCTGATTCTGATCATTTGTGGTTGTGTTCTTACATGAAACAACAACTATCAAGGCTGTTGCAATCATAAGAAATGAACAGATCCTTTTAACCTGATTTTTTGTATGCATAGTATTGATTAGTTTAATAGATTTAATCTTAGAGTTTAACACCGTGCAAATATACATATTGTTTCACACCTCAGCAAACACGGTTAAACATAAAATTAAACAGAGGGAATCATTTTAACTGAAAGCAGAACAATAAGAAACCAAAATATTAGCTTTCGAAATTGAACTTTTAGAGTAATTTAGCAGTCTTTTTTGAAAACAGAATAAATAGATGAGTGGCAACGGGAAAAGCCATGGTATAAAATTCAGCTTAGCAGGGATTATTATAACTCTTGGCATTGTTTTCGGTGATATCGGCACATCACCCCTTTATGTGATGAAAGCGGTTATCCGTGGTGTTGATCCCGGCCGGCCTGAATTTGTACTCGGCGTTCTTTCTTGTGTGATATGGACACTCACCATACAAACAACTGTAAAATACGTCCTGATCATGCTCAGGGCGGATAACAAGGGTGAAGGCGGAATTTTCTCACTATTTGCCCTTTTGCGCAAGAGCAAAAGATGGATTTACATGCTGGCTATTGCAGGGGGAAGCCTTTTGCTGGCTGACGGAGTGATTACACCTGCCATCACTGTAGTTTCATCAATTGAAGGGTTGAGAATGATCAACCCCCAAATCAGTGTTATTCCCATTGTTATCATTATTCTCACCCTGCTTTTCTCAATACAGCAGTTTGGTACCGAATACGTAGGCCGGTTTTTCGGCCCCATTATGTTTATCTGGTTTCTGATGCTGGGTGTGCTGGGTCTTCTTGAGATTCATGAAAAGATACTTGTTCTTAAAGCATTCAATCCGTATTATGCTATTAACCTGCTTATAAACTACCCGGGCGGCATATTGCTGCTTGGCGCCATTTTTCTGTGTACAACCGGTGGAGAAGCGCTGTATGCCGATCTTGGCCATTGCGGTATAAAAAACATCAGGGTTTCGTGGATATATGTGAAGATAATGCTGATTCTGAATTACCTTGGCCAGGGAGCCTGGATTCTCAGCCATGGTGAGCAAATGAAGAACATTATAAATCCTTTTTTTTCAATTATGCCTGCCTGGTTTCTGCCTATTGGTGTGCTTGTTGCCACAGCAGCCGCCATTATCGCCAGCCAGGCGCTGATTTCAGCATCCTATACTCTTATCAGCGAGGCCATTTCGCTTAACTTCTGGCCGAAAATAAAAATCAAATACCCCACCCTGCAGAAAGGGCAGATGTACATTGCCAGCATCAATATTTTTCTCTGGCTTGCCTGTATGGCCGTTGTTCTAATATTCAGGGAATCGGATAAAATGGAAGCCGCATACGGGCTCTCCATCAATATTACAATGCTTATTGATACTTTTCTGCTTATCGTTTACCTGTCAAATAAAAGGACCAACCCGTTTCTGATCTTGCTCTTCTTCGTTGCATTTGTAACTGTGGAAGGTTCTTTTCTGTACGCCAACATGTTTAAGCTTAAGGATGGAGGTTGGTTTCCTTTAACAATAGGAGGCTTTCTGGCCATTATTATGTTATCATGGTATAACGGCCGGAAAATTGCCAACCGGTTCCTCAGGTTTCTACCTCTTGAACAGTATGTGGGCGTAATAAAAGATCTCAGGAATGACAACAGCATTCCGAAAACTGCAACCAATCTGGTATTTCTTACAAAAGCAAACAGAGCTACTGATATTGAATCCAAAATTGTATTATCCATTCTGAACAAGCAACCCAAGAGGGCTGATCATTACTGGCTTATTCATGTTGATATTACTGATGAACCAAGAACCCATGATTATAAGGTTACCCATATCATCCCGGGTATACTTACCCGCGTCGACTTCTCTCTTGGCTTTAAAGTTGAACCGCGAATCAATGCCATGTTCCGGCAGATAACAAATGAAATGGCAAGTACCGGTGAGATCGACCTTTTCAGTGGTTACCCGTCGTTGCGGAAACATAATATATTGACCGATTTCAAGTTCATTTTGATTGAACGTCTGAATATTACCGAATTTGATTTTAAATTCAGGGAACGCATCCTAATGATACTCTACCTTTTTATTTCAAGGAACAGCCTTTCCGATGTGAGAGCGCTCGGCTTTGATGCCAGCCTTGTGCAAATCGAACAGATGTCACTTGGTTATGATACAATTCCGTACCACCTGAACCGAAAAAACTAATTCATGCATGTTTTCTATAATACCGGAATAATTGACAGGAATGCGGTGTTGAATGCCGAGGAATCAGCCCATTGTGCAAGAGTACTAAGGCTTACAGCCGGTGAAACGGTGCTTTTGCTTGATGGCTCTGGCAAAATGTACAGGGCAAAACTCACCAGCTCTAATCCCAAAAGATGCGAACTCGAAATAGTTGAGACAATTGCTGTAAACCGGTCCAGGGATTTCGATATCAGTATCGCAATTGCCCCGACTAAAAACATGGACCGTTTTGAATGGTTTGTTGAAAAAGCGGTTGAAATAGGTGTTGATACTATTACACCGCTTCTTTGCCAGCGTTCGGAAAGAAAGGTTATCAATATTGAAAGGCTTCAGAAGCTTGTAATTTCAACAATGAAACAGGCGATAGTAGCTAAGATGCCTGTCATACGGGAAATGACAAAGTTTGACAAATTCATATCCGCCTACGACGGCCCTTTACAGAACCGGTTTATTGCCCACTGTCTGAACGATGACAAGAAACTCCTTCAAAAAACTATACTTCCGTCAACACATGCCGTTATCCTGATTGGTCCGGAGGGCGATTTCACACCCGAAGAAATCCAATCCTCTCTGAATCATCAATTTATTCCGGTTTCGCTGGGGGATAATCGGTTGCGGACTGAAACGGCCGGCGTTGTGGCATGTACCGTTTTAAACGCCTGAAAGGTTTTGCCAAATTTCCCACAGGATTAATCTAAGGAATAACCCCCTTGGTAAAAATTACCCTGTAATAATTTTAAAAAAAAACAACCTTTGCCAGCGATTAAATGTATATAGATAAAATTGTTAAAAGTCATTATCAAAAATGCTATTTAATTCGCTCGAATTCCTAATCTTCTTTCCTATTGTTGTTGCGCTTTATTATGCGCTTCCCCATAAAAACCGCTGGGCGCTCCTTCTGATAGCGAGCTGTTACTTTTATATGGTATTTGTCCCGATTTACATCCTGATCCTCGGCTTTACAATCGTCGTGGATTATTTTGCCGGAATTTGGCTTGAAGATGCTAAAGGGAGGAAACGAAGACTTCTGCTTATTGCCAGCATTATAGCCAACACAGGCGTTCTGGCTATTTTTAAATACTATAATTTTCTGAATGAGAATCTTACAGTGCTTTTGAAAGGTTTCTCAGTTCAGAATCCCATACCATTTTTATCTATTCTGTTGCCTATCGGACTTTCGTTCCATACGTTCCAGGCCATGAGTTATACCATCGAGGTGTACAGGGGAAACCAGAAGGCCGAGCGCAATTTTGGCATATATGCCCTGTATGTTATGTACTTTCCACAATTGGTGGCAGGGCCTATTGAAAGGCCTCAAAATATGCTTCACCAGTTTCATGAGGAGAAGTTCCTCAGTTTTGAAAATTTCGCTGAAGGACTCAAACATATTGTTTGGGGACTTTTCAAAAAAGTGGTTATTGCCGACAGGATCTCGGAATATGTAAATGTGGTTTACGGAGATCCCCACCAGTATGGGGGGGCACAGTTGCTGATGGCCACTATATTTTTCTCCTTCCAGATTTATTGTGATTTCTCGGGTTATTCATCCATTGCAATTGGCACATCACGGATTTTTGGAATAAGGCTTATGCAAAACTTCAACCGGCCCTATCTTTCATCAAGTATCCGTGAATTCTGGCACAGGTGGCATATATCACTGTCAACATGGTTCCGTGATTATCTTTATTTTCCTTTAGGAGGAAACCGTGTTGCCATTCCAAGAGCCTACCTGAACACCTTTATTGTTTTCGTAGTGAGCGGATTGTGGCACGGAGCAAACTGGACATTTGTCATTTGGGGTGCACTCCATGGGTTTTACCAGATTTTCGGCAAATTGACCCAGCCTGCACGTGACCGGTTCAACACGTTAATCGGAATGAATAAAATTCCCGGTATTCATAAGACTATTCAAATTGCTATCACATTCATGCTTGCTTCCTTTGCCTGGATTTTCTTCCGTGCCCGCTCGCTTGATGATGCCATGTATATTGTGACCCATATTTTCAGTGTACGGACCTTTCAGAACCTGAATCTTTTTGAATTCCGCGCCGACATGGTCATGGGTGTCCTTCTAATCATTCTGCTTATGCTGCTTGATGTTCTTGAGGAAAAAATAAAGATCTCGGAAAAATTAAGGCTTTCGCCCTCGGCTGTCCGCTGGACTGTTTACGGTGTTTCAGTTCTCGCACTTATGATATTCGGGATATGGAAATCAGCTGACTTTATCTATTTTCAATTCTAAGCCAGTGAGAATATGAAGGAAAAAAATTTACGGATATTAGTTTACATCACAGGTTTTATTTGCCTTATTGCATTTATCGCGATCCGCAACTTTCCATTGATGAATGCTCTCTTAAGCGATAAGATGGACCGGGAAACAAAAGATTTTGAAACATACGGCGATTTGTATTATTCTAACAACATAAACCATTTCAAAGTTGATTTACCGAAACGGATCAGAAAATACAGGCTTTCTGAAAAAAATCCTGCAGTAAACGATGCCGATATACTGACCTTTGGTGATAGTTTTTTTGATTTTTCTTTTCAGAAAACATTTCCTGAAAGACTTTCGGATACATTGAACCAAAAAGTTTATTCCTTCGTAACCCAGGATCCGGTGCTGTCGAATCCTTTCTGTGTATTAAACCAGGCATCATATCCGCTTCTGGATAAGCCCAAAATCGTAATATTTGAAACGGTTGAAAGAAATATTCCTATAAAATTCACCAGTACATACGATATCAGTTGCCGCCGGAATGAATTCAAAAAAAGTCTTTACAACGAGATCCATGCTTTTATCTTCAAACCTAATTCGGAACAGCTCTATTCTTTGCTTTTAAAAAGGGGGCACTTTATTCACAACATATATTCTGCAATAGTCACACTGCGTTTTGACTGGTTCGGGTACATATCTCCCATGACCGCTAAATATAAAATGCAGAAAGATCCATGGCTGTTCTATGAAAAGGAATTCTGCAATGAACCGGGCGGATTTTATTATAAATATTCGGATCAGGAATTAAATAACATTGCCGACAACATTTTCAGGTTGCAGGAAAATCTGAAGGAAAAATACAATCTCGACCTCATTTTCATGCCTATACCGAACAAGTATTCTCTTTACCATAAAATGATCAATAACGATCAGTATAATAATTTCCTGCCCTTGCTCTATGCCGAGCTTGACAAGCGCGGTGTGAGATACATTAACCTTTATAGGGAGTTTTCTTCTGCCAGGGATACCTTGTATTACGGAACCGATACACACTGGAACAAGAAGGGTCTTGACAAGGCATTAAACCTTATGCTGAACGAGATGTACAGCGATTCATCGCTTGCAGTGATCCGTGAAAAGAAATCACATAATGACAACCCGGATAACAATTAACCTTAAATATAAATCAACATGAAGGCAGTTTTACTGGCAGGAGGCTTTGGTACAAGGATCAGCGAAGAAAGCGGTATCAGGCCCAAGCCCATGGTTGAAATTGGCGGAAAACCAATCCTCTGGCATATAATGAAAATCTATGCGCATTTTGGCATAAAAGACTTTGTCATTTGCGTAGGTTATAAAGGAAACATCATCAAGGAATTTTTTGCTAACTATTTCCTTTACCAGTCTGATGTAACCTTTGATCTCAAATACAACACCATGTCGATTCTTAATAACCAGTCGGAAGAATGGAAAGTAACCCTTGCCGACACCGGTTTGAATACAATGACGGGTGGCCGTTTAAAGCGGGTTAAGGACTATATAGGAAATGAGACCTTCTGTATGACATATGGTGACGGAGTGAGTGATGTGAAGATTGATGAGATAATTAAGTTCCATAAACAGGAAAAATCAATAGCCACGCTCACTGCAGTGCAGGAACCGGGACGATTCGGAACCATTTCACTGAAAAGCGATCAGACCAAGGTGAGCAACTTCAGGGAGAAACAGAATGATGAGAATACGGCCTGGATCAACGGCGGTTTCTTTGTTCTGGAACCTGAAATCTTCAAATACATTGATGATGATTCCACTGTATTTGAAAAAACGCCGCTTGAGAAGCTGGCCAAAGAAGGGAAACTTTCTGCCTTCAGGCATAATGGATTCTGGCAGCCAATGGATACCATACGCGACAAGAACGTTTTGGAAGAGCTTTGGAGTTCGGGGAAAGCACCATGGAAGATATGGTAACACAACCATTTGCAATTTACAACGTAGTATTAAAAATTAAATCCAATAAAAAATGAAAATATTAATTACCGGTAATCTCGGATATGTAGGATCAGAACTTGTCAAACTGCTCAGGAAAAATTATCCCGACGCACAGCTCATTGGTTTTGACATCGGGTATTTTGCAAAACATATCACCAACCGGAATGCTGCCCCTGAAATTTATCTCGATAATCAATATTATGGCGACGTAAGGAAGTTTCCTGAATGGCTTCTCGAAGGAGTTGATGCTGTAGTGCAGCTGGCAGCCATTTCAAATGACCCTATTGGAAATAAGTTTGAAGAGATCACCCTCGATATAAATTATAAATCGGTAATTGATATTGCAAAAAAGGCAAAAAAAGCAGGCGTAAAGAAAATGATCTTTGCATCGAGTTGCTCGGTTTATGGATTTGCTGAAGAATCAGCCCGTACCGAAGAATCCTCTGTAAATCCTCTTACAGCCTATGCACGTTCCAAAGTATTTGCAGAAAGGGATCTTCAGCCGCTTGCTGATGACAAATTCACGGTTACCTGCCTTCGTTTTGCCACGGCATGTGGTATGAGCGATCGTCTGAGGCTCGACCTGGTGCTGAATGACTTTGTTGCAGGTGCTATTTCCTCTGGAGAAATTAACATTATGAGTGACGGTACTCCCTGGAGACCGTTGATCAATGTAAGGGATATGGGCCGCGCCATCATCTGGGGCATTGAAAGAAAAGCCTCAAACGGCGGAAATTACCTTGTAATCAATACAGGAAGCAATGTATGGAATTACCAGGTTAAGGAGCTTGCCTATGCCATCAACAAAATATTGCCTGAAACACAGGTCTCAATCAACAAGGATGCCCAGCCCGATAAGAGATCGTACCGCGTAAGCTTTGATAAGTTTGAGAAACTTGCCGCTGGTTTTACACCGGTTTACAGCCTTGAACAATCAATCAATGACCTGGTTGACGGGCTTAAAAAAATTGATTTCAATGATAAGAATTACAGGCAGTCGAGGCTGATCAGGCTCTATGTGGTAAATGAACTTCTTGACCAGCAAATTGTAAATAACCAGCTGGAACTCATCAAATGAGATTCACTGAAACTCCCTTAAAGGGAGCCTATATTATAGATCTGAATCCAATTTCAGACGAACGCGGCATGTTCATGAGAACATACTGCAAAAACGAATTCGCTGAAATCGGGCATGATAAAGAATTTGTGCAGTTCAACCAGTCGGTCACCCGGCAAACAGGCACAATCAGGGGTATGCACTACCAGGTGCCCCCTTTCAGTGAAATAAAGCTGCTGCGTTGCATACGGGGAAGCGTGTTTGATGTGATCATCGATCTGCGTCAGGACTCCCCTACTTTCCTGCAGTATTTTTCAGTTGAACTGAGTGAAAGGAACATGCTTTCGCTATACATTCCTCAGGGATTTGCACATGGTTTTCAGACTCTTGAGGATAACACTCAACTGATATACCATCATTCGGCGTTTTATACCCCCGGATTTGAAGCAGGAATCCGTTACAACGACCCGGCGATTGGTATAAACTGGCCATTATCCGTATCGGTTATCACAGAAAAAGATAAGAATCATCCACTATTGAATAATACCTTTAAAGGAATCACATTATGAAATGCAGACACTGTAAACATGAACTGAAAAATGTATTTGTAGATCTCGTGAACTGCCCTCCGTCAAACGATATGTTAAAACCGGAAAAGCTAAACGAGCCTGAAGTATATTATCCTCTTAAAATATATACCTGTGATCAGTGTCTGTTGGTGCAGGTTGATGAAATGAGAAAAGCAGACTCCATCTTTAACAGCGAGTACACTTATTTTTCATCCTATTCCACAAGCTGGCTGGCGCATGCCAAAAAGTACACGGATATGATGGTTGAGCGGTTCGGTTTCAACAGCAACTCACAGGTTGTTGAAATTGCAAGCAATGACGGCTACTTGCTTCAGTACTTTAAGGAATACAACATTCCGGTTCTTGGCGTAGATCCGACAGCCAATACGGCTGCTGTTGCCATTGGCAAGGGCATACCGACTATCATCGATTTCTTCGGCGCTGATTTTGCACAAAAGAAACTGGTGGATCAGAATATTAAAGCCGACCTGATTTTAGGTAATAATGTACTGGCTCATGTTCCCGACATCAATGACTTTGTGAAAGGCGTTAAAACAGCCCTCAAACCCGAAGGTGTGGTTACTTTTGAATTCCCGCATCTTTACAGGCTTGTTGTGGAATGCCAGTTTGATACCATATATCATGAACATTTTTCATACCTGTCCTTTACCGTTGTAAAGCGGATCTTTGAAAGCCAGGGACTTGAGATGTTTGACGTGCAGGAACTGCCTACCCATGGCGGATCCCTGAGAATTTTTGCGAAACATAAAGATTCAAAAAGGCCTGTTGAGGAAAATGTGGCCCTCATGCTGAAGAAGGAAGAGGAAGCCGGAATGAAGACCATGAAATACTATGATGGATTTCAGCCCCGCGTTGATGAAATCAAGTATCATGTATGGGAATTCCTTATTGGTGCCAAACGGCAGGGTAAAAAAGTAATCGGTTACGGGGCTGCCGCAAAGGGGAATACCCTTCTCAATTATTGTGGTATAAAAGGCACCGACCTTATACAGTTTGCAGTTGATGCGTCACCGCACAAACAGAACCTGCTGCTACCGGCCAGTCATATACCGGTTCGCGGACTGGACAGCATTCGTGAATACAAACCGGATTATGTCATCATTCTCCCCTGGAACCTTAAGAAAGAAATCAGTGAACAACTGAAATATATCAGGGAATGGGATGGCAAATTCGTGACTTTCATACCTGAACTGAATGTTTTTTGATTTCATGCTCTGGTCCGCCTCACCCTCGGACTCAGCTCAGGGTGACCGTTTTAAAAAAATATGATAGACTTTATAAAAGAATTATATCCGATTTGCAGAAGCATAACGGGAGACGGGTTGCGACAGACCCTTAAACTGATCAAAGACCAGATACCTGTTGTATTGCATGAGGTGCCTACCGGAACGAAAGTTCTCGACTGGGAAATTCCGAATGAATGGAATATCCGGGATGCTTACCTGAAGGACAGTTCGGGCAATAAGGTTATTGATTTCAGGAAGCTCAACCTTCATGTGCTGAATTACAGTACCCCTGTAAACAGCAAAATGAATCTGACAGAGCTGAGGCCTCATTTGTTCAGCATTCCTGAAAAACCGGAACTGGTGCCCTACCGAACTTCATATTACTCTCCTAACTGGGGCTTTTGCCTCAGCCAGGATCAGCTTCAAACGCTGAAAGACGGCACATATGAAGTGGTGATCGACAGTGACCTGAAACCGGGAAGCCTGACGTATGCCGAGCTGCTTATTAAAGGACAGGTGGAGGATGAAGTGCTTATTTCAACGCACACATGCCATCCCTCGCTGTGCAATGATAATCTTTCGGGGATTGCGGTTTGTACCGAACTGGCAAAATGGGTGCTGAAGAGCAACCCGTATTATTCATACCGTTTTCTTTTCATTCCAGGTACAATTGGAGCTATTACCTGGCTGGCACGAAATGAAGATAAAATTCAGAAAATAAAATACGGTCTTGTTACCTCATTGCTGGGTATTGACAGCGTATTTACCTATAAGAAATCGCGCAGGGGTGATACACGAATCGACCGCATCGTTGAGCATGTGCTTGCTTCCAAAGGATTACCTTTTAAAATCATTGATTTCATTCCTTACGGGTATGATGAAAGGCAATTCTGTTCACCCGGCTTTAACATGCCGGTAGGAAACCTTACAAGGGTTCCCTTCGGGGAATATCCTGAATACCATACATCGGCAGATAATTTTGACCTGATTTCAGAAAAGGGGCTGCAGGATTCGCTTGAAGTATTTAAAGAAGTTGTATTGAATATTGAAGCGGACCGGAAGTATATAAACCAGTTTCCAAAAGGAGAACCTCAGCTTGGAAAAAGGGGTTTGTATGATAATATCGGGGGCAGGAACGACAGCAAGACCCTGCAACTGGCTTTTCTGTGGGTTCTGAATTATTCTGACGGGGAACACAGCCTGACAGACATTGCGGTTTTATCAGGACTTAAAACCAGCCTTATTGCTGAAGCAGCCGAAATGCTTAAAAGTAAGGGCTTAATTAAACAGACTTAACAACACTTAAATATAAACTATAATGGCTACAAAATTACAAAGACCTGATTACGCCTACATGGGCGGCAAGATCATTCCCTGGGATGAAGCCGTTTTGCATGTTGGTTGCGAAGCGGTAACGCGGGGTCTGAATGTTTTTGAAGGTATCAAGGGATACTGGGACATCAATGGAAACTTCGGTATTGTTTTCTTAAGGAAGCATTACAACCGGCTGGTTCGTTCGGCCAGGTTACTTCACATCCCCTGCCCCTGGACCTTTGAACAATACCAGGATGCCGTTTTCCAGCTGATCGGAAGACTGCTGACAAAGGAAAGGGACATGTGGGCCCGTACTACCCTGTATGTTGTAGAAGGACACTGGGGCGAAGGAACAAAGGCCGACCTGATTCTTACCGCTTATCACCAGGATAAGGTAATTCCCGAATCCATTAACCTGGGTGTGAGCACATGGCAGAGGGCTACTGATTCAGCCCTTCCGGCAAGGATCAAAACCTCATCAAACTACCAGATGGGACGGTTGGCAAGAATGGAAGGTCGGATGCGCAATTGTTCCGATATGATCCTGCTGAACAACCAGGGTAGAGTTGCTGAAGCAACAGGATCATGTGTGCTGATGGTAAGGGATGGTGTTATATACACCCCGCCCGCATCAGAAGGAGCTCTTGAAAGCATCACGCTCGATTTCATTGAGGCGTTGGCTAAAACACTTGGAATTCCTTTCGTAAGAAGGCCTATCGATCACACTGAACTTATCATTGCCGATGAACTGGCTATTTGCGGTACACTGGCCGAACTGGTAACGATCAATTCGATTGATGGTTTGCCTTTAAATCCTGATGGTCCGCTTCTTACATCCATAAGGGACAGATTCTTTAAAGTAGTGAGAGGAGAGGCCACAGACGCGGGATTTGAAACGTCAATCATCCCGAAAACCTACATAAAAAACGCATAGCACAAAAACCAGCAGGTTAGTCATAAGGGAACAGGCATTGATCAAAATAACGGATCACCTGTTCCCTATTCCCGTATATTTAAACCGTTATTGTAATTCGTTTTATTTGTAACCTAATGAAAATACCGTCGTTATAATAAGAATAATAAATTCTAATCACATGAAAATGAAAAATCTACTCCCTAAACTTGGATTTTTAACGCTGTTGCTATTCCTGGTCAACGGCTTATTTGCTCAAACATGCCCAACAGGTATGGTTTCATATCATAAATTTGAGGAGACTTCCTCTGCTGTTTTTGATGATGCTTATGGCAGTAACAATGCTGCAAGTGATGCAGCCCTTTCAAGTGTTCCCGGAATTGTTGGGAATGCGATCTGGGTGGATTCAAATACAGTTGACATTCCTTCTGCTTCTTCCTATAACTTTCCGGCAAATTCAAGCTTTTCAATTGAATGCTGGGTTAAAATACCAAGTCTGGCACCAGGCCAAAGAGACTATGTTATTATCAGTCGAGGAGATTATGACGTACCGGGCACATACTGGTCAATACAGGTTAGTAAAACCACCGGTGCAGTGGATTTTGAACTCCGGGATGCCAATGGTTCGGGATTATCAAATTTCACTTATATCTCATCCATCGGATCCATTGAGGGGAACAGCTGGCATCATATAGTAGCTGTAAGGGATGATGCTGCCAATAAAAATTACCTGTATGTTGATAAGACTGCTTATTCTACAAACTACGATTATTCAGGAAGTTTCACCTCAACAGCACACACAGCCGTTGGTTATATGATGCGTGGCGGTGTGGCCAGACATTTCATGAGAGGCGGAATTGATGAAGTGATTATATATAACCGGGCATTGACAGCAGCTGAAGTAACCGATCATAATGGCAAAGGAACTAATGGTATCGGAGTATGCGACGGATGGAACCCTAAAATTATATCCATTGCGCCCAATAAAGCTACTGTAGGAACTGCCTATACATACGATGTGAATGCAACTGGATTGCCCTCAATAACCTACACACTGGCAACGAAGCCAAGCGGCATGACCATAAATCAGACAACAGGTGTTATATCCTGGACTCCTTCAAGCATAAACACAGACGGATTTGTAAAAGTCGTAGCTACCGGTCAGGTTGCTCCTGCCGATACACAGAAATTCAGGATCTTTCTTGGCCAGGTTGAAGGTTGTCCGACCGGTTTGATTTCATTGAACAAATTTGATGAAACTTCCGGACCTACCTACTTTGATCATTATAACATGCATAATGCCACGGCACTTGTTGCTCCTTCGTCAGTGCCCGGTAAAATAGGCAATGCCCAGTCTTTTAGCAACAATACAAAAGTTGATATTCCGGACAATGGTCCTGAATTTGAATGGGCTGCCAATGCAAGCTTTACAATCGAGCTGTGGTTAAAAACAAGCAGCCTTGGAACACAGGTTGCCATCGGACGTAGCCGTAACGATCCTTATGCCCGCTGGTATGTAGGAACTGATAACGGTTTTGTAATGTTTCATTTAAGGGATAATTCCGATCCCACTGACTGGGTTGAAATACAAAGTGATGATCCGATAGCCGATGGTGCATGGCACCATGTTGTTGCCGTTCGTGACGGAGCTGCAAATATGAACAAACTTATCGTGGACGGAGTTGAAAAAACCCAATCACATACATATTCTCATTCCTTCATGGCTGATGATCCCGCACCTGTTACCGTTGGTTACCTGTTTAATACAGGGAATGAATACCATTTTAACGGAAGCATTGATGAAGTAGCCATATACAGCAGGGCAGTGCCCCTTTCAGAAATTACTGCCTACCTGGCTGATCCTACCGGACATTGTGCGGTTAAAAATTATGCCCCGGCTATTACTTCAGTTGCCAAAACAGCCGCTTCACAGGGCACACCCTATTCATACCAGTTTACAGTGGAAGATGTGGATGCCGATGACGTGATTGTTTTAAGTGCTCCTACAAAACCCGATTGGCTTACCTTTAACTTCACGGCCGGACATAAATATGCCGTCTTAAGCGGAACTCCGGGTAACAATAACATTGGAACATTCGCGGTTACATTAAGAGTATCCGATGGAACTGTACAAAAGGACCAGTCTTTCAATGTGGTTGTGGCTAATGTTAATGACGAACCGATTATTACATCCAGTCCGACGACATCAGTAGATGAAGACGCAGCATACACTTATACTCTCACCGTCACTGACGCTGATGTTAATGATGTGATCAATATGTCGGTTGTTACGAAACCCTCATGGCTTAACTTCAGTTACACTGCCGGTCAAAAAACGGCCACTTTATCAGGAACTCCATTAAACGGTGACCAGGGCGGAACCGTAACAATAACCATAACCGATGGAACAGCCACCATCCAGGAATCCTATACTCTCACAGTAAACGCAATCAATGATGCACCGGTTATCACCGGCCAGGCTGAAATCACGGTTGATGAGGAAACTGTTGTCACTCTTGACATGAATGATTTAACTGTAACTGACGTAGATAACCAGGCGAGCGATCTTAGCCTCGAGGTTCTTGCCGGCCAGCATTACACTTTTATCAATGATGTGGTTACACCGGATGCAAATTTCAATGGCGACCTCATTGTAAATGTAAATGTTCATGATCTGGACGTTGCCAGCGCCAATTTTGAACTGCATATTACCTACACACCTGTAAACGATGCGCCCGTTATTACTTCTGTTCCCGAGGACAGTGTTTATATGGGTAATCTGTATGCCTACGTGTTGGCTGCAACCGATGTGGACAATGCCACCCTTACCTATTCAGTGGTGCAAAAACCGGATTGGCTTGGCTTTTCCGCAACAAGTGGAGTTCTCACTGGCACACCTCAGCAGGCCAATGTTGGACAATCTCTTGTTATACTAAGAGTTTCTGACGGTGATAAGTCAGCTGATCAGAGCTTCATTCTTAAGGTAGGAGGCCCGCTTGTAGGAGTAAGCAGTTTCGATGCTAAGGGAATAAAAGTATATCCTGTTCCGGCACGCGATTTCCTGAATATCCGTTTTGATAATCTGAAGCAGGAAACCTATGCTGAAATCATTTCAACAAACGGAAGCATTGTAAAAAAACAAATTATCTCAAAAGACCAGGTTAATACAACAATTGATCTCGGAGGCATTGAGAATGGCACTTACCTGCTTCGTCTCAGAAATAATGAGATGAACGCGGTTGGCCGGATCCTTATCAATAAATAATTCATGAATAAAGGCCAGGGGTACTTTGTAAAAGAACCCCTGGTTTTTTTGTATAACCAAATCATCAAAATAATTACACTATGAATAAGAGAATTCTACATTACGCAGGAATAATGCTGTTTGCACTGTCTCTTTTTTCAGGAACCATTCTTGCCCAAACCTGTCCGACCGGTTTGATAGGCTACTGGAAAATGAATGAATTAACCGGGCTTACCCATATTGATTCTTATGCAGGACATAACGCCACATCAAACAACCAGATTGTTGCCGACGAATATGGTATAGTGGGCACTGCAAGAGTTTTTAATACAACAAGTACTTACGAAGGTGATAAAGCTACTATTGCCAGCAATAGTGCGTTTAACTTTGCTGCCCAGTCCAGCTTTTCATTTGTTTATTGGTTTAAAACAAACGATAAAGCATACAATGGCGATGATCATATTATAATCAGCCGGGGTAACTGGCATCCGACTGCAGCTTATTGGTCATCGGGAATTAATGGCAGCGGTAAAATCAATTTTATCCTGTATGATTCGGATTTAAAATACGGGATATTGGAGACAACTGATGGCAAAGATTATGCTGATGGCGAATGGCATCAGGTAGCCTTTGTAAGAAATAACAGTACGGATATGGACATTCTGTATGTGGACGGCCATTTAAATCAATCTATATCTGTAGATCATACCGGTAATTTTGCAATCAGTGAACCGATCCAGATCGCCAACCTGTTATCTGGCGGTGAATATCATTACTTTTTCAAAGGATCCGTGGATGAGATAGCCATCTATAACCGGGCATTAAGTGAAGCTGAAATTTTGGATCAACATGATAATGCCCATTTGGGCATAGGCATTTGTGACGGTCCCAATGCTGTATTTTCAAGTAATCCAAAAGTTACAGCTACCGTCGGCATGCCATATACTTACACTGTGCACGCTGGTGGCAAGAATCCCATAACCTATTCCCTTTTAAAAGCTCCTGCCGGTATGACAATGGATGCATCAGGAGTAATTTCATGGACACCCGCCTCCATAACTGCTGACGGCCTTGTGAAAGTAAGGGCGGTTAATAGTTATCCTCCTGCAGACACACAGACTTTCAGAATCAATATAGCCCAGGGAACAGCCTGTCCGTCTAACCTGACTTTTCTGTTAAAACTGAATGAGGCCAATGGTCCGAATTATGCCGATTATTACGGAAACCACAATGCAACATCAACAGGCTCCCCTACTCCCATAGCCGGGAAAGTGGGAACTGCACAGAATTTTAGCTCAGGAACAAGAATTGATATCCCTGATAACAGCACTGAATTTGAATGGGATGGTGCATCCAGTTTCTCCATGGAAGTATGGGTTAAACCGGCCAATGTAGTAACATCCGGTATGGTGGCTTTGGGACGTATCAATATAGACGGCGGCATTGAATTATCCGAATGGCAGCTTGGGGTTACGCCAACCGGGTATGCAAATTTCGAACTATTTGATAATCATAAGAATCTCGGGTCCACTGGGTCCATTCTTACTGGTACCTCATTGCTTACTGACGGTAACTGGCATCACCTGGTTGCAGTAAGGGATGGTTCAACAAACACCAATAGGCTTTATGTGGATGGTGAATTGGAAGACAGTGAGATTATAAGCTATTCCTATTCATTCAAATCAGATGTACAGCCGAATCCAATGAACCTTGGATATATAAAACGGGCTTCAGGAAGTTCCGAAGAATATCATTTCATTGGTGGCATCGATGAAGCAGCAGTTTTCAGTAAAGCTCTTACACAGGCAGAGGTCACATCATTTTATAATAACGGAAATCCGGTTGGCCATTGCTCCGAAGGAAATTTCGCACCTGTTATTACTTCTGATCCTGTAACAAACGGCGCTGAAGATGTATTATATACGTATCATTTCACTGTAGACGATTATGATGCCACGGATACATTGACCCTGAGCGCAATAACCAAACCTTCGTGGTTAACCTTCAGCTGGACACCTCATCAGAAAACGGCTACCCTTTCAGGTACCCCGAACAGCTCGCAGGTTGGAAACCACAATGTAACTTTGCGTGTAACTGATAATCACGTACAGGTTAACCAGTCATTCACCATTGCAATTGCCAATGTAAATGATCCTCCTGTTGTCTCTTCAGTTGCAGTGACAACCGCCAATGAAGATGCCCTGTATTCCTATACTTTAACCGTTACGGACAATGATGTAAATGATGTGATTGGTATGTCAGTGGTTTCAAAACCATCATGGCTCAATTTCGCTTATACTCCCGGCAATAAATCGGCTGTTCTTTCAGGAACCCCCGATGATGCCAATATCGGCAGCGGAGATGTAGATATCAGCATCACTGACGGACATGAAACCATTCATCATAGCTATACACTTGTGGTATCTGCAGTAAACGATCTTCCGGTTATCATTTCGCAATCAACCTTGTCAACGAATGAGGATGTTGCCTTTACATTATCAAAATCAAGTTTCACCATAACCGATGAAGATAATACTCAGAATGAACTATCTATTGAAGTGAGATCAGGTACAAACTATACTTCAGTTGGAAATACGGTTACACCGGCCGCTAATTACTCCGGAGAACTCTCCGTAAACCTGGTTGCCAAAGACGGTACAGGTGAAAGTGCCGTATTTCATGCCCTTGTTACCGTGAACCCGGTGAACGATGCACCGGTGGTGACTTCAGCACCTTCGCTTACGGGCTATGTAGGAACTCTGTATGCTTATATTTTTATAGCAAGTGACGTTGACAATGCCAGCCTGGTATATTCAGTAGTTGAAAAGCCGGCCTGGCTGCAATTCTCAGCAGAGACTGGCGTGCTAACGGGTACGCCTGCAGCAGGTGACAAAGGTGATAACCTGGTTATTCTAAAGGTTTCTGATGGTACCAACGACGTAGAACAGAATTTTGTAATTGCCGTTGATGGCCCGGATGCTGTTCAAAACCTTGAAAGTGCCGGAATCAGGATTTACCCGGTTCCTGCCCGTGAATACATGAATGTATCTCTTGACATGCAAAAAGAAGATACTTATGTTGAAATATATTCGCTTTCAGGCTCCCTGGCTCTGCAAAATGTAATTCCTTCGGGACAAACCTTATATAAAATTGATTTTAGGGGTTTGAAAGCAGGAATGTATTTCCTTAAAATTCATAACAACACATTGAACAATTTTGGCCGCTTTACGATAATAGAATAGCGGTAATTGCTTTCAACCAGGATCCGGATAAAAATTACCCGGATCCTGGTTTCCAATTAAAATTTGCCTAACTGACCAGTAATCACCTTTAAGATGATTCGATGAAATACGTTTCTTTTTCAACTCTTGCTGCGATAGTTCTGATGTTCCTGGTTTCGCTAAATAGTTCAGGTCAACAGACAATTAAAATTATGGGACTTGGCGATTCCATGATTGAAGGATGGATGGATGGTGATGAAAACAAAGACGGTTCAACAGAAACAGTCCAGGACAGTGCAAAAAGAAAAGGTTTCCGTTATGAATTGAAACAACTTTTAGAACAGGCTGGTTACAGTATTGATTATGTCGGTTCAAAAAGAACCGGCTTTTACTATTTTAGTGATTGCCAGAATGCCGGGATAAGCGGCACCAGGGACCAGTATCTTGAGCGCATGCTTATTGATGGCTGGGATGAGCGTTGGAGTAAGTGGGAAGTGAATCACAGACCTTACCTGGATGTTTTTAAACCGGATATCATTTTGCTCAATGTGGGTACTAACGATATCACTCATGAAGATGGCATTAAAGAACCGGATGCTATAATAAATCAGCGTGTTTCAGCCATTCTTGACCAGATTGACCAATATGAAATTCGCTCAGGAAAAAATGTACCGGTTTTTCTGGCCCTGATTATTAACCGAAGGATGTTAATCGGGGGAGGATATCCGGATAATTATTACTATACCCATCAATGGAATCTTGCCATAAAAAATATGGCACAGCAACGTATTAGCAATGGAGATAATATAGTAATAGTGAACCTGGAGGAAGAAGCTGGTATAAATTATGGATATTCTGCCGGGGATATGTGCATCACTGATCCCCAGGGTCTGCACCCCAGCGAAGCCGGGTATAACAAAATGGCAAACCTGTGGTACCAGAAATTCATGCAAAATTATAACCAGGCACCGGTTATTGCTCATATTCCCAACCTCAGTGCAAGTGAAGGCACTAATTTCAGTACCCTTTCACTGGATAATTATGTAAGCGATGTGGAAGATGCGGATCAGTATATTACCTGGACCTATACACAGGTTGGCACAAGTAATTTAAATATAAGCGTTACCAACCGTGTTTTATCAGTTTCGGCTAAAAACGGCAACTGGAATGGATCTCAAACCGTAATTTTTAAGGCGACCGACAGGGGCCATAATCTGGCCGCTGCAAAATATGATCTTGACACGGTTGTTTTTACAGTGACCCCTTTTAATGACCCGCCGGTGATAACAGCACAAACCAGTCTGACCACTATTGAAGACACCCCCATAACCCTTAAATTATCTGATTTTACAATTTCGGATCCCGATAGTGATCCTTCGACATTCCAGTTGGTGATAAACTCCGGAAACCATTATACTTTCAGCGGTACAAGGATAACACCCGAATTAAATTACAACGGCCAGCTTACAGTTAATGTTTCAGTTAAAGACGCTACTGACACAGGCCCTGTATTTAATGCCCTGATCAATGTAACGGCGGTTAATGATCCTCCTGCATTCATAAGCCAGCCTGAAATCAGTATTAACGAGGATAACAATTACACAGTCGATTTACATATTCTTTCAATCAATGATCCGGATGACAATGTGGATAATTTGAGCCTCGTGTTGTTACCAGGATTGAATTATTCGATTGAAAATGAGAATACAATTTCACCTGACAGCAATTATTACGGAGACCTCTTTATTGAATCTTATCTCCAGGATCCGCAGGATGCTGCCAGCCAGGTTTTCTACCTGCATATTATTGTCAACCCGGTTAATGATGATCCTGTTTTCACTACCGAACCGATGGACAGTGCAATTGTATCAAAGCAGTATATATATGCCTTTCTGGCAACTGATCCCGATCAGGAAAATCTCACTTATTCGGTACCTGTGAAACCTGACTGGATGACGTTTTATCCGAACTCAAAGTTAATAGCCGGGATCCCTCCGGCGAATGCCAAATATCTGAATAACATTGCCATCGGCGTTTCCGACGGCCATAAAACAGTTTTGCAGACTTATATACTTCGTATTAAAGGCGTGATTGACCCGGTGTCGGAAACTTCTGAGGATAAATTAACTGTTTTCCCGAATCCTGCAAGTGATCATATCGAGATTCAAGGTCATTCATTGACCGATGAAACTCTGTTCCTCCTTTACAGTATGGATGGAAACCTTATAATGCAGGAGCAATTGAGTAAGGGAAATTCAATTCTGTACTTTAAAAAGGAACTTACCCCCGGCATTTATTTCTATTCTATACGGAATAAGATAACTGTTTCAACAGGCAAGTTGTTAATAGAATAACTCATACTGAAAAATAAAATAGAATAGATTTGCATAAATCAATGCACCTAAGATGTACAGAACCTTTAATAATTTTCTGATCAGTTTTGTTATTCTTTGCTCGACATCTTTTTATAATATAATATTCCTGAGTTCCACAGGCCATAAAATGGTCGATCTTGCCGGATTGGCACTCGTGATTGTTTTGCTTATCATACATGGTGTTTATGGCGATCCTTCGAAAATAAAACGTCATTTCACTGTGTTTATAGGCCTCATTTTTTTGTCTTTGCTTACAAGCGTCCTTACTGCTGCTTATACACGTGAGCAAACCTTTGTGCAATCATTATTTGCTGAAAGAGCTCTTTTCTATTACCTGTTTTACCTGCTTCTTCATCAGATGCGACCCAAAACATCGGATATTGAAAAAATCATTATCGTTTTCGGTATTCTTCATGGTCTTTTATTTTTAGCCCAATTTTTTGCTTACCCAAAGATACTGTTTGATACATTTATACTGATAGGCAGAGGTACCATCAGGATTTATCTTGCAGGTTCCGATTATCTTGCCATCTGCTTTTTCATGAGCGCTCTCGCTTTTTTAAGAACCAACAGGCCAAGATACCTGGTTTTCATGCTCCTTTCCTTTTCCGTTTTTATACTTCTCGGTGGACGTCAAACCATGGCCCTGATGTTATTTGTAATTTTGCTTGCCATCCTTTTCGGAAGGAAAGTAAGATCAAGAGTGGGCATTTTCATTATCGGAGGTGCAGGTGTGGTTCTTCTTTTCTTTCTATTTCAGCCCATTTTTCAGGGTATGCTGGAAGAAACCACAAGAAACCGGTCGCAGGGCGCAGACTATATTCGTTTCAGGGCAGCCAGGTACTTTCTGACTGATTTTTACAGTACAAAAGTTGCCTATATAACAGGTAACGGCGTGGCTTTCAGCAATACTCCCTATGGGAACCTTATTGAAAAAATCAAAATTGCCAATGCCTATTATCTCGGTGACATTGGAATTATCGGTTCATATGTACTTTTTGGCGTTTTCTTCCTGGCAGGGGTATTTGGGATTCTTTTTAAAGGTCTTACCTCAAAGCTGTCAGGCAACAAATTGTACATAAAATATGTTTTTATAGGGTTCACACTTTCAATAATAACAGCCAGCGGGTTTGAAAAGGCTGATTTTATATGTGCCCTGTGCTGCCTGCTATACGTTATCGATATTGATCAATCAGCTCATAAAGATCAAATAGCCCTGCACAACCCATGAATCTCGCTTTAAACAAGATGATAAACGGATGGTTTGTTTTCTATGAAAGAATACTGGTTTGGTTTTTTTCAACCTTTCCCGGAAAACTAATACACCGGATAATTAAAAATACGAAACTCTATGGCGCTATCAAAGCCAATGACCGGGTTTCGTCGCTTGATGTGTTTCGTGCCATCGCGATTATCGGTGTAGTCATCTATCATTTTCACCACAAACTTAAATTTGGGAATCTTGGAGTTGACCTGTTTTTTGTCATCTCCGGATTACTTGTCGGAGGATTATTGACAAGGGATTTTGAAAGAGACCAGCGGATCAATGTGCCTAAATTTCTTCTGCAGCGTGGTTTCAAAATATGGCCTTCCTACTATTTTTTTCTGATCTTCGGTTCGTTAATTGCCTTTGTTCTTTACAGGATTTCACATCCCGATTTTCTGATTCCATTATCTGACATTAAAAAATATATTTTCTTTTTCCAGAATTACGATGAATATCCTGTGCACTGGGTATTTGATCATATCTGGTCACTTTGTGTGGAAGAACACTTTTATATTATGCTGCCGCTTGTTTTTGTCTCAATTCAGCTTTTTTCACCTAAACGAAATAAACGGAAAGCGTTATACGGTGCGGTCATTTTCGCCATTCTTTTTGGTATTGTTGCAAAGTATGTATCCTTTTATTATACCAAAAGCGGCGATACATATACCGGGACTCATAACCGGATAGACGCACTGGCCTGGGGAGTACTATTAAATCTTGTGATTACGGGATTCGGAAAAAGGTTGAAAGAAATAAAATGGATGCCCTTATTATCACTTCTTGGAATCATATTGTTTTCAGTTGCCATTTATATAAATCTCAACACTGCTGACCTTGTATATAAACGGATCGTCTTGCAATCATTGACGCCGGTATGCTTTTTTATGATCATCCTTGGAGCCTATTATCTCGATTTCAGCAGATTTTATATTTTACGTTCAATAGGATATTACAGCTATAATTGGTATTTATGGCATCCGATGTTTGTGTGGGTAATAACTGATATAATGGGTCCGGGAAGATTAGGCCTGGCAGTTTATACAGTGATTTCTTTGTCAATGGCCATACTGGCCACTATGTTTGTTGAAGAGCCATTTCTTGAACTCAGAAAGAAAGTGATACCAAAGATTTTTAAGAAAAATATAAAAATACAGACTTCCGATAGGGTTATTCCTTACATAAAAAACAATTTATGATGATGCACGATTCTTCACCCCTTGTTTCTATTGGTGTTCCTGTATATAACGGTGAAAAATACCTTTCTGAGTGCCTTGCCAGTATTCTGGCCCAGACCTACGCAAACTGGGAATGTTTTGTAATCAATAACCAAAGCACTGACAGGACACCTGAAATTGCCGAAGAATATTCAAGGAAGGATCCTCGTCTTAAAGTGGTCACCAATCCTGAATTTGTGGATATGACCACTAATTTCAACAATACAATTAAACCGATTAATGATTCAAGCAAATACTTTAAGGTAGTTTGCGCTGACGATTGGTTATTTCCGGAATATCTTGAAAAAACGGTAGCCTTGATGGAAAAAAATCCCGGTGCCGGGTTTTGTTCCTCCTACCGCATTGATGGCCGTAAAGTAAGCTGCCAGGGATTGAATATTATGGACGGATCCCTGTTTAACGGTAAGGATATACTGAGGCTGCAACTTATGGACACTATTGATATAACAGGATCTGAGACAACAGTTCTCTACCGCATGGAAGCACTGAAAAGGATATCGACATTTCCTGTAATTTACAGTTACAGCAGCTACCATTTCGACACTACGCTTGCCTTTGAACTGTTAAGTATGTATGATGTGGCTTTTGTTTTCCAGGTGCTGAGTTTTACAAGGAGGCATGAAGAAACCTACACAAGCAAGTATGTCGACAGGTTCAGAACATCTTTGAATTTCAGGGAGCAGGAACTGCACCGTTACCGTTCTGAAATACCCGGTATTGAAAAAGAATACAAAACAATAAGGGCATATTACGGTCTGTATCTGTTGAAATGCAAATTAAAAGGTGACACAAAGAGTCTTGACTGGCATGATAAGCACCTTCATAAGGACAGAAGATTCACAATGTCCGAATATGTCAGGTGTCTTTGGTATGTTCTTATTTTCAAGATAAACTACAAACTTAAAGGTAAAAAAGCATGAGTTTTCGTAAAAGCCTGTTTAAAAATATAATCGTACTGGGAGGATTCAGTTATACGACACAAATTCTGAGTTTTCTTTCCAGTATTGTACTGTCAAGGCTTTTACTACCCAAAGAATATGGATTTGTAGCACTGATCACAGTGTTCACCGGTTTTATCAATCAATTTTCCGACGCCGGGTTGTCCTACCTGATTATCCGCAGTGATTATAACAGACTTTTTCATTCAGCCATTCATTTCCTTTCGGTTATGATAGGTGTAATACTGGCTGTAATTGTCGTTTTGCTGGCCTACCCCATTGCTCTGTTTTACAATAACCCCGCACTTGTTCTGCCAACAATCATCATGTCATCGAGCTTCATTCTGCGCTCCTTTACCATGGTGCCATTCGGAATTTTGTCGAAAGATCTTAAATTTCAGAAGCTTGGTATCATTGAACTGGTATGCACCGGAACTGAAATTTTAATAATGATGGTTTTTGCTTACCTGGGATTCTCTTACTGGTCACTGATTCTACCCAGTATTGCAGGCAATATTCTCAGGATTATCATGTATCACAGGGCTGCCAATATCCGTTTCAGATGGTTAAAACGGAAGTTCATTGTTGTTGGTTTCAGAAAGGCAAAAGGGATCATAGGAAATCTTACCGGTTTTAACCTGTTGAATTACTGGGCACGAAATTCGGATAACCTTATAATCGGTAAGGTCTTCGGTACTGCAAGTCTTGGAATATACGACAGGGCATATAAATTATTAAACCTTGCATTGAATGTTATGAGCAGCCTTTTCGGAAAAGTACTTTATCCGAGCCTGAAAGACCTCCAGTCGCAGGGTGGCGATGTGAATAAAGAATATTTGAACACGTTGGGAATTGTAAGTTTACTTAATTTTCCGGTGAGCATTCTTCTCATCTTTTTTGCCAAACCGCTTGTTCTGATCCTGTGGTCTGAAAATTGGATCCAGGTGGCCGATCTTCTCCCCTACATAGGAATACTCATACTTTCACAAACCCTCAATTCCACCACCGGAAATATATTTATCCTGAAAGGTCGGGAAAGAATACTGATGCTCCTGGGTATTCCCACCAATATTATAATTATTCTTTCAATTGGGGCCGGGGCCTTTATATCAATGATTCATGTACTGAGATTTTATTCGCTCGCCTTCATTCTTTTTGATATACCGCTGGTGATGTATTACGGTTTCAAAAAATCATTCGGATATACAATGCCAGTAATACTGCGGTTCTGGGTCCCTAAAGTCATTCTTTCCGGTCTTATGGTGGTATCTGTCTGGATTAATCTTAAAGAATTAACTGTAATTCTGGCTGTTCTGTATTTTCTCCATTTAGTTTTCGATCAGAGAGAAGATATTCTAAACGTTTTTAAATTTTTACGTAAAAGAATGGCATCACATGAATAACCGATTTCTATTCTACAAGTAAAATGAAGTATAATCCTGTCATTGTTGTTGTTGCTTTTAACAGGCCCCGCTCGCTTGAAAGGGTGCTGTATTCCCTTTCAAGGGCAAAGAATATTGAGAATGCAAAGCTTATAATAAGTATTGATAATAAAGCCCCTGAAAATTATCCTGTGAAGGAAATCGCTGAAAAGTTCAACTGGTCTTTCGGTGAAAAACAGGTGGTTTATCAGCCAAACAGGTTGGGGTTAAAAAAGCATATTCTCACCTGTGGAAGTCTTTCCATGCAGTATGGTTCTGTAATCATTCTTGAAGATGATCTTTTTGTGTCGCCGTATTTTTATGAATACGCTCAGAAAGCCCTGGAATATTATGAAAATGATGATCAGATAGGTGGTATTTCACTGTATAATCATACTTATGAAGACATCAATGATATAACCTTCCAGCCTCTTGAGGACGAGTCTGATGTATATTTCATGCAATTCCCATCATCACTGGGACAAGCTTGGACTAAAAAACACTGGGAAAATTTCAGTACCTGGTTTGAAAATCATCCTGATATTTCCAATATACCCATTCACAGGGATATTATCAATTGGCCGGAAACTTCATGGAAAAAGTATTTCACAGCCTTTCTTGCTGACACAAACCGGTATTTTAGTTTCCCGAGGCGTTCCCTTACATCCAATTTTAATGACCAGGGAACTCATAAACTTGATGCATCAAACTTCGTTGGCCAGGCCCCGCTTAGGCTTGAAGGAGAGCCTTATCGGTTTAAGCCATTACGTGACTCTTTTTGCGTATATGATTCGTATTTCGAATTGCTACCTGAAAAGTTGAAAATCCTGGTTCCTGAACTGAGTAATTATGATTTTGCCGTGGATTTATATGGTGAAAAGGATATGTTAAAAGTTACGGCTCCCTATGTGATTACTTCGAAACCGACAAAGAACAAATTGCAGACTTTTCAACGAGCACTTAAGCCCCATGAGATGAACCTGATTTTCAATCTTAAGGGTGATGACATTTCATTTGCCCGCAAGGAGGATATCGTTGATTTCGGATGTGCCTACAAAAAGGAACTGAATGATTTCTTCTATTTTTATACTTACAGGATCCCCGGTAAAAAAGCATTTATTTATAATTACCTGAAAAAGAAAAAACTGATATCCAAAATATTAAAATAAGCATCTAAAACTATTGTACATGACAAGCATTGGATTTGTTATTCCGGTTCATAACCGGCTTCCGTATACACAGGAATGCCTTGGAATACTGAATGAACAGAAAGGTACTTCATTATTTACAAAAAATAAGATACATATCATTGTAACGGACGACGGATCTACTGATGGTACCGGTGAATGGATCAACAAGAATTACCCTGAAGTCATAGTTCTGAAAGGAAACGGAAACCTGTGGTACAGCGGAAGTATGAACGTGGGTATGAGATATGCCTTTGAATCCCTGAACTGTGATTATATTATGGTTTGGGAGAATGACATATACCCGGTAAATAATTATTTTGAAAACCTTCAGAAAATAATTGAAACCTGGGACGGTAAAACGGTCATATGTTCAAAACTCTATTATAAAATTCGGCCTGAAGTGATATTCGGAATTGGGGGAACCTATAATTCAAAAACCGGTGCCAGGAGCCTGATTGGCAGGCAGGAAACCGATGGGCCACAGTATAACAAAATTATTGAAGTCGACTGGTTCCTGGGCCAGGGAGTGCTTATCCATCGTGATATTGTAAAAGTTGTGGGGTACTTCGATGACGTACGTTTTCCACAATACCATGCCGATATTGACTATGGCGTAAGAATGAAGGAGGCTGGATTTCATAACCTGGTTTACCCTGACCTGCAACTGTTGAATGATACAGCCACAACAGGAATCAGTCATATTAAAAACAAAAGTTTCGCTCAGTTTTTCGACAGCCTCGTTTCAATAAAATCAAATACCAATATCCGCAAGGATATTCAGTTCCACAGAAAGCATGCTACAAGTGTTACTGCCTGGAAATATATTTTAATGAAATACGGTGTGTATACGGCCAGCTTTTTAAAATGGAAAATCCTTGGTTGGTTCGGTATTCACAGGAAAAGTGATGAATTATATTGATTAGGTAATTTTTCATGAGAATCCTTTCGATTGCCAGTATTCTGCCGGTTCCCGGTATCAAAAAGGGAAATGATTTTGTATTTCAGACTTATTTGAATTACAAAAAAAGTTATCCCGGAGATGAGATCATAATCATTAAACCACTTAAGATTGACCTCAATCCGTTAGTTTTATTAAAAAATATTATAACCTGTAAACTACCGAAAATTTATGATACAAAATTCATCAATGGTTTCCGTGTTGAGATCATGCCATTCTTGTCATGGTGGACTTTCCGTGATATGCACTCATTGCTGAGCCGCACGCTTTATTACTTCAACAGGAAAAGAATTCTAAAAGTTCTGAGTACAGGTAAATTTGACATCATTCATGCACAGTTTGTATATTCTGACGGGATGCTTGCCAACATGCTGTGCAGGAAATACGGAATTCCTTATGTCATCACCACGCATAATGAACGATTTTATTTCGATCATCCGATTTCAGCAAGAACAGGAAGAAGAATATTAAATCAAGCCTCAGGTGTTTATCCGATAAATCATTCGAATTATACCTTTTTTAAAAAACTGCAGATACCGAACCTTGAACTCATCCCGTTAGGATTCAATTCTTCCTTTATTAAGCCACAAAAACCACAAAAGACCGGTCCGGTTAAGGTTCTCACTGTATGTGAACTAATACCATTAAAGAACGTTGATAAAGTGATTGATGCAATTCACGTAATCTCCGGAAGGCATGAAGTTCATTTAACTGTTATAGGACGGGGGCCTGAGAAAAAATCACTTGAACAGAAGGCAATTTCGCTTAAAATGGAGCCTGTTGTAAGTTTTATCGAATATATTCCCTATGAAGAAATAGGTGAAGAAATGTATAAGCATGATATCTTCATCATGCCAAGCTATTTCGAAACATTCGGAAGAGTTTATTTTGAAGCCATGGCAATGGGCATACCTGTAATTTGTGCAAAAAATTCTGGAATTTATGGCATTTTCAAAGAATATGAAGAAGGCATTTCGGTTAACCACAACAGTAACGACGATATTGTCAATGCACTTGAGTTTCTTATTACAAAACCTGAAGAAAGGTACAGGATTGGCGCAAATGGAAAGAACCTGGTTGAAGGCTTCACCTGGTCAGCCATAGCTGAAATACTGCATTCCCGGTATACCGCAATTTCCCGGTAAAACACGATCTGCATGATGATCAATACGATGAAACTCAGTTCTGCGCTTCCCTTGCGTTTTCTCAGGCGGGTTTCAAATGTGAATCCCTTAATCATCAATTACCATATGGTTTCAGATCAGATGCTGCCATATGTCTGGCCTGTTTACCACTACAGGAACACTAAGGTTTTCAGGCAGGATCTTGATTTTCTGTGCCGGCATTACAATCCTCTCGGAATGAAAGATCTTATAGGGCACATAACTACAGGTGCACCAATACCTGAGCATTCTTTTATGATCACATTTGATGATGGTTTTCGCGAAGTATATGATATAGCTGCCGGAATTCTTTCAGAAAAAAAAATACCGGCCACCTTCTTTGTCACAAAGAATTTTATTGACAATAAAGAATTGAACTATGATAATAAAAAAGGTCTCATTGTTGATAAAATTCAGAAGAACAGAAATCTCAGGAATGCAGTACAAGCTGCACTGAATCTGCCTGAGAACTCAGAAATAAGTAAAGAGGTATTTAATCTGCCTGTTTCAAAGAGATATGTGGTAGATGAACTTCTTGATGCGGTTGGTGTTAATATTTCTGATATACTTAGAGATGTTAAACCGTATATGAGTTCCCGTCAGATAAATAAACTTGTAGCTGAAGGTTTTTCAATCGGTGGTCACAGCATTGACCATCCTAATTTCGCAGAATTAAGTGTGTCCGAACAGGTAAAACAAACTGTGGAAAGCATTGACTTTGTCAGAGAAAATTTTGGTGTTGATTACAAAGTATTTGCATTTCCATATTCTGATCGTACCATTTCATTGGATTATTTCAGGCACATCGAGAATGTAGCGGACCTTACTTTCGGCACACATGGTCTCCATGAAGATATTATAAAAACAAACTTACAGCGAATAAGTGTTGAAAAGCTTCCCTATCCGGGTGAGTCAACCATAAAGTTTTTTTATTTCAAAAAATTAATTTACACTACTGCCGGGAAGAATAAGATAAAGAGGAGATAAATACGTGTGATGATTGACAGTGAGAAGAAGCGTCTTTATTACCGAAGGCAGTATCTGTTGGTTCCTGAAGCTATTGAGTGTCCGTTCGAAAATCACAAATACAAAATAACGGATAACTATTTCCTTTATTCACACATTGATTTAGGGGTAACTCTTTATGAAAAAAAGGATACCAGAATTATCCTTTTAGGTGATGTTTTTGATTACCGCAATCCTGAATGGTCAAATGATCAGATTTTACAGAATTACTTTAAAAATGACCTTAACGATTTCATTGAAGAGACATTTCACCTGGCCGGAAGGTTTGTTTTCATTTTTTCTAAAGCAAATCACATTTCAATTTTCACCGATGCCAGCGCAACCCGGAAAGTTTTCTACAGTACGGTAAAAAAGGGGTGGATATCATCCCAGCCTCATCTAATTGCCAGAATGCTTGGCTATACCTTTACAACAAACCGGGAGATTTTAAAATATTATCATTCCAACGACTTTATAAAATTTTTTAGTGCCAATATCGGTAATCTTACGGTGTATGATGAGATCCGGCAGTTGCTTCCCAATCATTATCTGGATACAGCCAATCAGAATATCATCCGTTTCTGGCCTGTAAAACCCATTGGAAATCGCCCGGCTGATGTGGTGGCAAAAGATTGCGCATCCGTCATAAAAGGTTATGCATCATCCATAGCTAACCGCTACGATCTCATGCTTCCGGTAACTGCAGGAAAAGATTCAAGAACTCTTTTCGGAGCTTTCAGGAATATTCAAAAGGATATCTACTATTATATAAATAAATACCCGGGGATGCCGGAAAATGATCCGGATCTTATTATCCCCCGGAATATTTGTGAGAAACTGGGAAAGACGTTTCATATTGAAACATTTTCAAAGGATGTAGATCCGGATTTTGAAAAAATTTATTTTGATAACAATCCACTGGCATCGCGAAGATTTCTTACGGTTGTTTATCACTATTATAAATACTTTCCCAATCGGGTTAACTTACCGGGAAACACTGCTTCTGCCGGGTTGGAGCATTTTAAGTTTGGTCTTAAAAACCCGGATGGCTTTGAACTGGCACGACTGAATTATGGAATACAGCGTTATGATTTTGCCGTGAAATATTATGATGAATGGATTAAGGAGGCAGGAACGTTTTGTTCGAAATACGACCTGGATCCGGTTAGTTTGTTCTATTGGGAAGAGAGGCTCGCCAACTGGGGCACTCAAATAACAATGGATAAAGATATTGCACAGGAAGATATAAATCCTTACAATTCTCATCACCTGGTTACACTAATTCTGTCATCGAATAAAAGATGGCAAAGGAATCCATCCTACCCGTTGCACAGAAAGATACTGGATCAATTGTGGAGTGAATACAATGAATATCCTTTGAATCCGGGATTAATTCCGACAGTAAAAAGAATAACTTTTAGGGCCGGTTTGCTAACCCCTTTCTACAAAATTAAATTCAAATTGAATTTGTAGTCAGTCTTTCTGTTCCGCAATTCTTTGTTCAATCCACTTATATGTGGCTGTCAATCCTTCTTTTAATGATACCCGGGGCTTCCATCCAAGTACTTCTGTGGCCTTTGAATAATTAGCAGCACGGGCTTTATCTCCTTCCGGTTTTGTGGTATCAAAGACAATCCTGATATCTTTTCCTGAAATCTCAACTATCTGTGATGCCAGTTCGGCAATCGTAGTACTGTAATCAGGACCAATCTGAATGTATCCTTTTCCAAGACCTTTTTCAAGACCGAGGATCAACCCGTTAATTATGTCATCGATATGCAGAAATGCCCTGCCCTGCCGTCCGCTACCCCAAACAATAAAATCTTCCGAAGGATAATTGATGGCTTTCCGGATAAGTGAAGGTATTACCTGACTGCGTGCGGTGCCGAAATCACAGGGTGCTCCATACACGTTATGAAAAATAAGAGTGAGTACCGGAATTCCGGATTCTTTTTCAAGAAAATCAGCCTCATATAATCCCATCAGCTTACTCCAGCCATAGGCAGATTCAGGATTGGCGGGAAAAAGTTCATCTTCTTTAAGAAGTTTATAATCGAAAGAATTCTGGAGTTCGAGAGGAAATGAACAGGCCGTGCCGGCATAAATAAAGCCCTTTACTCTCAGTTGCCTTGCCATTTCAATTGTGTTCGAATTGATCATTACATTTTGCCTGAAAATGCTTCCCTGGTTGTTGAATACATAACTAATACCAGCCACTACGTCGGCCAGATGATAAATGTAATCAGTGCCTTCAAAAGGTTTAAGATCAATAATTGGCTGCGACAGGTCGATATTGAAGAAATTCCTGTTAAGGTCAATACATGGTTTCCCGTTATCATCATTAAGGTAGTCGAGCTTTCCCCGCCATAAATTATCAATAATCAAAACATTATGATTTTCCTTAACAAGTCTTTTTACCAGGTTTGATCCAATCATTCCGGCACCACCTGTTACTAATATTTTCGACATAAATTTTAATCTGTTATATGAATAATTACATTTCAGCTTATTAACAAAGATACCTGGTCTATAATTGAATACTCCATGAGTATCCCAATAAAAAGCAGAACCTTACGGGGTATTTTTGGAAGATGGAACTTTATCTCTTTTAAAAACATTTTCAGGAAGGGAAGGTATAGGACTTTATATCGTTTCCCATAATAATGAGGGTTTTGTAACGTACGATGAATTCCTTCAAGTCCGATCCTTTGCATCCACTTTGGAGCGCGGTTCACTTTGCCACCCATACAATCAAATGCTCCTCCCACACCTTGTGCAAATCTTGCATTCAGTACGTTCTTGTATTTATGTATGAACACTTCTTTCTGAGGCGTTGGCAATCCCACAAAAAGCATATCAGGGCTCAGAGTACTTATTTCTTCAACAATTCCGGCTTCATCTGCCTGCTTAAAATAGCCATTCCGCATTTTAAGAATTTTAAGATCTGGATATTTTTTCGCAAAGTTTGCCTTCATTTTATCAATCACATCCTGGGAAGCACCCAGGAAATATACTGTATATCCTTTTTTTTCGGCCAATTCAAGAAGCAGCTCAAAAATATCGGTACATGCTGCTCTCTCAGGTACCTTGTAATGAAGCAATCTTAAACAAGTGGTCACAAGCATGTTATCAATATTCACAATCTCTGAATCATAAATTGCCTGTCGCAGCTCGGGTATCTGAGTGGCATGACTTATTGTTTCAGGATTGACCCCTGTTAGTTGAAATAAACTGTCATTATGAGCAATATGATTATCCACTATTTCGAGGATATTTGATTTTGTGAGGGGGTTAATTTTAATACCCCAAATATTAATCTGTTCCATGAGAGTGAAAATGAGAAAGAGATTAACCGATTTTCTTAATTGTTTCTACGCTATTTTTTATATGCTCACGTGACGAAGCTCCAAAAAGAATTGACTCAATATTCGGCAGGCGGCATACATATTCGAATGCTTCATTGGGACGTATTGCCCCGGCAGCCAGAACCTGCATTGCAATTGGCCTGAATTGCCTTTCGCGTATAGTTTTCTCATACAACTCTTTTCCGCCTGACATACGAAAGCCGATTTTATTGATTGAACTGCAGATAATCGGATTTTTTATCCCGATACCTTCCAATGTATCAAGTAACAAAGGCATGTTCATTGTTATGTAGCCCGGTTCTGCGTTGTATTTTTTTACTATGTACTCATGATATGCCTTGAATACATCTTTCATACCCAACCCCAATATCAGGTCCGTGATGACATTCTGAATGAAGATGACAGGCGTATCTATCCCTTTGAACATTTTCATTTCAGCATCGATCATCAGTTCCATCATGGCGATGAAGTCCTTGCGGGCAAATGCCATCCCACCCTTTGCCAGTGTGGAAAAGATATTTCCCGGAAGATATTCTTTTAAAGCACCCACTATACCAAGTTCTGTAACCGCATTGGCATATTTGTGAGCATACGGCATACAGGGATAAATCTTGAAGCCTTTATACTGTGCGGGATTTGCCCTGATATGGTCGCATACGGATGAAATCCGGTCATGTGTTGTGCACATAAACGTTTTAACACCCTCTTCAATCGCGATATCAAGAACTTTTATTATTGCATCATTCTTTCTGAACTGGATGGACTGTGCCCGTGATTTTTCATCTGAAAGATGATTGACAGCGAAAAACTGGTTGTCTCCGAATAATATTCTGTCCATATTGCTTAGCTGGCTTTTGATTTGATTAAGTCAATTACAATATCTGTTTTGAGTGCAGATGAAAAAGAGTTTACATTCTCGACACTTTTCGCTTTTACCTGGCGGGCAAAATAATCGATTTGTGCAGAGTATTCTTCGCCTCTGAGATAGAAATCCACATTCTCGGTCAGATCGGTAATATATCTCATATTCCAGCCTTTCTCAAATCCGAATTGGGGATTGTCGCTCCTCAGGTAAATTTTCACTTCCTGTGCATCGGCTATGATCTTGCCTTCCGTTCCCATTACGGTTATCTGGGTTGACATTTTGCGATAGGTTTCATCGCTCCAGTTAACAGAAAGTAACCCGGTGAGGCCGCTTTCGAGCGATACTCCTGAATATACAGCATCTTCAACTCCTTTTGAGAATATTTTTTTAAGCATTACTCCGTTTACATCGTGAATATCGCCCAGAATAAACTGTACGAGGTTAATCACATGTGAAGCGTAGTCAAAAAGGCATCCGCCACCCTCCGAACTTTCGGAGCGCCATGTGGCTTCCTTCTTTTTAATAACAACAGGGCCGTAAGCCTCGCCCACAAAATGGTACAAATCGCCAAGGATTTTACTTTGTATTAATTTCCTGACGAAATTAAAAGTACCAATGAAGCGGTTATGATAGCCCACCTGGTTCACAAGATTATTGGATGATGCAAGTTCTACCATTTTCAATCCGTCGCCTACAGTGAGGCTGAATGGTTTCTCACAAAATACATTGACTTTTTTAGCCAGGGCCTTTAACACCATTTCAGCATGGAATTTTGTAGGAGTAGCCACAAACAGGGCTTCAAGGTCATTTTCAGCCAGCATCTGGTTATAGTCGGAATACGTTTTAAAATTTCCGTATTTCCTGAGGGCTTCAAGGATCAGGGCAGATGCATCACAAACAGCAACCAGGTCAAGGTCGGGATGCGCATTAATAATTGAAGCATGAGACAGGCCCATCTTTCCAAGGCCAATAATTCCGGTTTTTATCATACTGTTACCACTGAAAGTTTATGAATCAGCATTTCCTTAATTAAATTGTACGTTTCTTCACCGCGCTGAAGCAGGTCATAATTCGGCTCCTGGTTTTCGCATTTCTGAAGATACTCGTACGCAAATTCGCCTGTAAGATCCGGTTTATGGATCATCATCCCCTTATCAATGAGGTACTGATCAACATCGAGTAAAGTGTCCTGGTATACGGAAATTGTAGGAATCCCCAGGACGGCCATTTCCCTTGTCATCGTGCCACCGGCGCCGATAAAAAGTCTGCATTGAGAGGCGATATCCTGCAAACTCTGGGGCTTATTTAAAACAACTATACCCTTAAACCGCTCATCTTCGTAATGAACAGCCTGTTCTTTTCCTCTGGGAAGAAGTACAACCTCAGCCCTGTCTTTCAAATACAGCAGCAGGTCATCGAGAAAATTGACAGCACCTTTATAGTATTGAGCAATCCATGGTTCAGGCCTTACATATATTTTTTGTACTTCTTGATTCTTATAACTGATTGGACTGTTCCAGAGGTAAATACCTTCTTTAACCCCCGGATACTGGATAATTTTGGAATCACGTGCCCATTGCTTATGAACCTTTCTGCGGTCAAGGAACTCAGGAATCAGGATCTTTGTAGCAAATACAAACGAAGGAATATTCCCCATCGCATGCTCGTTGTCATTCATATAAATAGAAGGGATTCCAAGAAGCCATGCTGTAATCGGACTGTGAAAAGAGCTCTGTGAAATGGCAATATCCGGTTTTTGTTTTTTCAGGAAATTATACAATTGTGAAACTCTGACAGGATAGCCGAAAAGTTTACTTGTAAGTTTCCCTCCATAATGCTTACCTACAACAGTGTATTTGAATTGGTACAAGTCAAGGAGTTCAATGGTGTTAGCCAGTGGTCTGCAAGTGATCATTATTTCATGATCTCTGGAAAGATCCCGGATAAGTGCAGCAAATAAATTGATGTGTGGAGAATTCGAAAGGTCAAACCAAATCTTCATAAAGGTCTAAATGTTTTGCCTATAAAATTAGAGATTAAATGCTTTGCAAAATCCTGATTTCGTTACAATTTGATGAATCCGTTTATTTGTTATGCGTGATATAGTTTTTTTACGATGGAATTTCAGTATAGTTATAAAGGATTACTTTTTTTAACCGATTTAATATATTCAGAAAGGGCATAAAACATCCAGGCCTGTGACCATCTTATATAGGGTATTTTGATTGTATACCACTTGTTTTGCTGATAGAAGAAATAACCCTGCCTTTTGTCCTGCATATGATCAATAGTCCAGTTCAAAACCCGGTCGACAAGTTCTTTGTGTTGCGGTAAAACACCCATCCGGCTTAGTGTCATAACCAGTTGTGAAGGGGCATGTACATCCACCGGGTAAACGGATTTATTATAATATTTCGGCATTCCTGTCGGCAGGAAAAAATTATCCAGGTAATATCCGAGGCCTTTTTTCAGGTTGTTTTCATAAGATTTGTTCCCGCTGAAAACCTGGTAAGCATATATACATTCAAGATTATAACCGGTATGAAAGCTGTCAATCCACTGGTGAAACGGCAAAGGACTATATGCCCATGAACCGTCCTCATTCTGGTGTTTGCAGCAGAATGCAACCGCTTTTTCAGCAGATGTGATCAGTTCATTATCTTTTGTATAGCTGTAAATTCTTGACAACAATCGTGCTCCCAACAATGATGCATTGAATACACTTGTACTGTCAAGAGGAGAATATGAAAAAGCAAAATCTCCGCCAGCATCATAAGTACGGTTCAGATCTTTGAGGATAAAATGGCTTGAGCTTACTGCTTCATCAAGATATTCGCGGTTACCGGTTATATCATATGCATCAAGCAATGAATAGCCTGCAAAGGTAGTTCCAACAATTGTAGGTGTGAATTTGGGCTGAAAAAATGCGAGTGATTGCCAGTCGAAGTTATATCCCCAGCAGGAACCCGAATACCCTGAAGATTTGGATTCAATCACCTTCCTGGCCAGTTCATTTATGCGTTTCAGAATAGTCTCATCGTGTCCGGCATGATACAGGTTACAATACCCGTTCAGAAATAATGCCAGTCCCTTTGGATTATAATCTTTCTTTACAAAAAGCGGCTTCCGCAGGTTAACCGGATTTTTTTTGAAAGCCTGTATCCAGAATAGCCTGAAATACTTATTCCGGTTCAGAAAAACAAGGCTTTTAAAAAACCGGCTGTTCAAGCCGTCAAAAGGATCCCATCCTTTGAACCGCTGATTTTCACAGTATGCTTTCAGCTTTTCAAAGCTTGTTTCAATCTTGTTCTCGACAGTTTCCGTCATTAAAGCGAAATTTCCTGTGGTAAACCTGTAATAAGTGAATCCTGGATGGCAAACGTTACAAGAGTGGTCAGGCAGAGCGAGCGGAAAGGAATCGGGGAACCCTGACCGGATGAAAGTGAATTAAAGAAAGCATCAATTTCCTGAACATGACCTTTACCACTTGTTTTAATCTGCTTTTCCTTGTTGTCGTGATACCAGTCACCGCTCCGAAAATCATTAATGATGAAAACAGAATTGCCGCCAAAAATTTCAAAACGTTCCTTCGGAAGGGCTTTGTCACCATTGGCTGTATAGATAAGGCTTCCGACAGAACCATCAGTAAATTTCACAGTGATTGAAATGTTATCGTCGTTTTTAATCTTGTCGCTTGTTGTAGTAATGCATTCGGCAAACACCCTGATTGGTTCAGCATCCGTAAAGTATTGCATCAGGTCAATAAAATGGCAGATTTCACCAACTATTCTACCCCCTCCTGATGAAGTTTGTGTCCAATGGTCTTTCGGAATGAATCCCGCATTCACCCTGAAGTTCATAATGAGCGGTTCACCGATATTTTTGAGTGATTGTTTGGCTTCCTGGCTGATATGGGCAAACCGGCGATTAAAGCCTACCATTAAAACCGGCGAGGAAGCGCCGTTATAGGCTTTTATCACTTCACTCAGCTCTTCGCGGTTCATGGCAAGTGGTTTTTCAACATAAACCGCCTTGTTGCTTTTCAGACCTTCAACTGTGTAACTGGCATGTGTATCATGCTGTGTAGCTATAAACAATGTATTTATTGCTGAATTATTCAGGATATCTGAGGCATTGCAGGAGGATTTACTGAATCCGAATTTTTGTGCAACGTTTTTCGAATTCATGCCATCGCGGGTAACAACCGTATCCAAAGATCCGAACTTTTTTACATTCGGCAGGAGATAAGACTGCGCAAAACTTCCGGCACCAATAAAACCGATATTGAATTTCTGAATTGAAAGGGGGTTTACAGATACCGCCTGTTTTTTCACAAGAGCCTGATCAGGGTATTCGAGTACTATTCCTACAAAATATTCGCTTTTCTTTCCGAGTATGATATCGTAAGCGTCTACTGCCTGTTCAATATTGAAAACATGCGTTGTAAGCGGTTTAAGGTCAACACTACCGTTTGAAATCAATTTTAAAAAGGCCTCCATATTCCGCTGTTCAGTCCATCTGACATAACCATAGGGATAATCAAGACCTTCTTCTTCATAAAAAGTGTCATAACGTCCGGGGCCATAGGAACATGACATTTTTAGTTCCAGTTCCTTTCTGTAATAATCGGGGTCACGGGGCAGTTCCATTTTAACCGCACCAACAATGACAACGGCGCCTTTTTTTCGGAGTATCTGCCCTGCAAGTTCGACAGGGTCATTTGTCTGTCCTGCCGCTGTAATGATAACTGTGTCGAATCCGTTTCCATTTGTAAAGTTTTCGGCAGCGGTGATCAAATTCGGATCATTGCGTTCAATTGCAGTGGCTGCCCGGGTATCGTTTGCAAGCCTGACCATTTTTGCTGAAACATCAACTCCAAAAACATTGCAGCCGTTAGCTCGCAGGATTTGACAGGTCATTTGACCAAGCAAACCCAGGCCAATCACGCATACGTTATCACCAAGTTTGGGATCTGCCTGCCTTACACCCTGAAGTGCTATGGCTCCCAGGGTTGTATAACTGGCATATTTCATTTCCACATTATCCGGTATTTTGGCTACAAGATTCTGTGGTACACATACCACTTCGGCATGTGAAGCATACCCAAGTCCGGCACAGGCTACCCTGTCACCCGGTTTAAATTTTCCGGTCCTGTCCATAGAGGCTAGTACAATACCGGCACTACTGTAGCCTAATGCTTTAAGTGAATCCAGCTTTGTTTTGACTTTTTCGATGGTGGCTTTGAGCCCTTCCTTTTTATAATTCTGCAATACCTGTTTTACAAGGTCAGGTCGCATTTTGGCTTTTCCCAGAAGGCTTGCCTGGGCGGTACTCACCGTAGTTTTTTCAGTACCTGCGCTTATAAGAGAATAGGAATTGGCAATAAGAACATAACCTTCACTGATGGAAGGAGCAGCTAACTCATCGACATAAAGTTCCCCTGTTTTAAAATTCTGGATTAGTTGTTTCATTTATATTCGTCTAAAGATTTTTATAATTTACTAAGGTATGATCTTTCATTAAGTTCAAAAACAAAGGATTCTGGAGAAAAAGTGTGTCAAAGTCATTACTGTCATTTGGATGACTTTCGATTTCAACACATTTATAATCAGTTTGAAGCATTAGTGATAATCGTTCAAGATTCTGTTCTACAGCATTTTGAGGATACCGAAACAATTCGAAGTAGCCATCAGGTGTTTTCAGATTGTTTCTTGTAATAAACTGGTGCAGGTTACGGTAGCCTTTTTTAATAAAATCGGGTTTGCGGGGGGCAATTATACGTTGTGAACGGATGGAAGGGATTCCGTATTTCTTGGCAAGTTTGATTACCTGGAATAATATGGGAAAATACAGGTGTAAATGGTGATGGTGGTCTAAATGGGTTACTTTTATGCCGTTATCAAAAACCTTTTGGAGCTGCAGTTCATATTCCTTAAAGATATCGTCGACTGAAAAACTGAAAGTTCTGAGTTTGCGGATAGTTTCATCCCTTTCAAAGAACTGATTTTTAGATGCATCAATAGTCGAATTCTGATAATTGTTCATATTGAAAGGGCCGTCAAGGCAAAGATGAACCCCAACGCCCAGTCCGGGAGAAGATTTTATGATCTTTACTGCATCATCAAATGATTCAGAGTTAGCTATTACAGTGGCACTCAAAATAATACCTTTGTCATGTAGGACTTTTACACATTGATTCAATTCATTTGTCAGTCCAAAGTCATCCGCATTAATAATGATCCGCATTGAAAGTGTAAGTTATTTGCAATATGTAATAAATTGATCCATACGTAAATCCCATGTGTTATTCTTTGCAAAATTCACCCTGGATTGTATAAGTTCGCTGTTATTCTCATTAAATGCCTTAACAATTAAGTCCGGAAAATGATGCATTTCATCCACAGGATAAATTAATTTTTCGGGCAAATCGATCGTTGATAAGCTCTTAAGTTTTGTGGTTACAACGGGTTTCCCCACAGCAAGGTAAATAAACATTTTGTTCGGAATTCCACCTTCATTTACTTTTTTGTTTGCATACGGCGCGATGGCCACATCAAAATCATTCACAGCAGCAAGCAGTTCCTTATCGGTAAGAGTACCTTTACGAATCACCCTGTCCTTTTTTTCTATATTCTCATAGAATTGAGGATCAACAGGGCCAATAAAAGTGATTATACAGTCAACATTCTGCAATATATTATTAACCAAATCAGATGATAGATTATAATTCGAAATGAACCCTACCAGTCCAATGTTCAACGGGTGTTCCGTTTCATTTTTAGCAGCAGGAATCACATCGAATTCATGGATATCAGGACCACCAAGCAGAATTTCATAACTCGAAGGATTCCATTTCAGCAGGTTTGCAGTAATCATTGGTGATGTTCCAATGCAGAACACCGATGACTTCATAATTTTCCGTTCACAGTACTCATGGTACCTGTAAATCGGCCAGACATTTATCTTACGGCTGATCGATGAAAAATTATCATTACAGTAATAATATACAGTTTTAAAATACCTGAAAATTTTGTGTGCGGTAAAGTCAAAGTTAATCACCTTTCTGTCGTTGTATCTTTTCCTCAGCCATCTGAAAAGCCATGCCTGGTAAATTTCATTTAACAACGGAATCCGGTAACGGATGCGCACATCAATGGGGAAAAATGGCTGGATTACAGTCAGGTTTGAATGAACCGGATACTTCTTGATTTTCGGAAATCCTTTTTTATTGGCGGAAACAAAAACCACATCATATTTTTTCGCAAGAGCCCCTGCTACCTGGTGTCTTGCACGGGGAGGCTCATCCCATGCTGTAAGGGTATTTATTAAAAACTTCATATCTTAAACTGTCAGATCGCGAAGTTCAAAAAAGAATCTAAGAATAGCATCGCATCAAATTTTCTACGGAAAAAAGTTTTTTAGGATATATAATTCACTAACAATTTTCAACATAATGAGTTTTTGCCTCCGTTCAAATGGGTGATATATATCACCAATCATAACTTTCGTCAATTATTCTCGTATATTCATCAAAAAAATTAACCCATTCGTCAATATTTTTTCACGTTTCAGCTAATTGAGTATGCGTAAGATTGGAAAGTTAAGTCAAAAACAGGGATTGGTCTGTCTCATTTTAGTTGTATTAGCAAGTATTCAAACGGTAAAAGCAAGTTATGACAGCACTTATGTGCTTGCCGTGAAGCAAAAGTATGCCATTCCGGAAGTTGTAGAAAACAATGATTATGTGGGTATCTGGCTCAAGACGTATACTTGGATGTCAAAGGGTACAATTACATTTTCAATTGAGAGGAATTTCCGTTCTGCATTTTCAATTAACAGCACTTCGGGTTTGATCACCATATCGGATGCATCGGGGATCAATGGAAAAATTGTTCAGCAGGATACCGTGATCAATCTGATTATCAGAACCACTGATAATATAAACGGATATGAACTGGATACATGTGAAATAAGGGTAAAGGAAAAGTCTTCCTGCATTTTCTATAATTTCCAGGGCTCACAGGGTAACGGAACCAGAGCAAACCCTTATAACTCCCTAAGTTCAGTCGCATTCAAACCGGGTTATGGATATTTTCTTAAAAGGGGTACCGTATCTGATGGAGAGACAACCATAATTTCAGGTATTATTTCAGATGCCCGCCATCCCATGCTCATTGCTGCGTACGGAAAAGGTAAAAAACCGGTCTTTGACGGGACCAATGCTCCTTTACAAAGCCAGTGTTTTTATTTTGGGGATGAAGATAATCAGGAAGCGGGGCGGTGTGAATACCTGTATGTATATGATGTGGATATAAAGGATTATACTTGGTGTGCCATGGAAGTCTACAGAACCAGCAGGAATCTTGGTTTTTACAACGTTTACCTGCACAACAATGATATAAACGGGCGCCAGTCCATGTTTGTGATAAGTACTTCGAGTTATGCTGATACAGCCAGTTATGATCCTTTTGAGCTTATAAATTGCGAATTTGACACGGTAGGCAGAGTTACCAATTTTGAACCTTCTCATATAAAAATCGGATCCGGGCCTATTTATTTAACGAATTGCCGGTTCGGAAGCTCTGCCAAGTCAGGAGTTAGGTTTGCAGATGGCAACCATGGCGGTATAATGAAGCACTGCCTTGTTGAAACCGGGCAGTTTACCAATCAGATATCATATTATGCTGTGCAGGTAAGAATGGATAATACCACAATTGAGGATTGCCGGTTTTTGGGGGGAAGCTCTTCAGTTTATATCACAGCTCCGGGTGATGCAAATTGTTATGAAATGCAGCCTCACCATGTAACTGTAAAAAACTGTTACATGGAAAATGCAATAGTGGCCGCTATATGGGTAGCCCCGCCCAACGATCAGTACCAGGCATCAACAGGACATGTTTACAAAGACAACCTTATTAAAAATACAGGTATTGGCATCCACGACAGGAATGGTAACGGAACCTTAATCCAGCGCAATAAGATCTTCAATACCAATCTGGGAATTTATGTTAGTGATGAATGGTCAGGTAAAGGAAAAAACATAAAAATATCAAACAACCTTATTTATAATTGTTCCGACAAAGCTATTTTTATCGAAAACGGTGATAAATATACTGTTGTGAGAAACACAATAAATGGTAAGCTGGATGTTAAAGGAGCCACCAACACAACCGTGATAAACAATATGTATGTTTCATTAACCGGCGGCAATACAGTAGACAGGAACCTGGAGATCGGTTCTGTTCCTGCAGATGATTATTTTGTCAATTTTAAAGGAAACGATTATTGTTTGAAAACAACAGCTTCCAAAGCTATCAACCAGGGTGTAAGTGACGGAATAACCCAGGATTATGCCTTAAATCCTGTTGTCGGAAATCCTGATATCGGAGCATGGGAATATGTAGCGTATACAGTTGAAAATCCACCCGACCCGGATACTCCATCGGTTGAGCCGCCTGTTGTTGTAAATCCTCCTTCACCCCCTCCTATTGTTACAGACGGTAACATTTATATTGATCCTGAAAACACTGGAGATGCGCTTGAAAACGGGACCAAAGACCATCCGTACAATTCATGGGCAGATGTAAAATGGGCTGAAGGCAAATCCTACCTGCAGAAGAAAGGGACTACAGCCAATGAAGACAAAGTAATTATAGGGGCGAGTAATGTAAAAATCGGATCATATGGTACTGGAGCCTTGCCACGTATAGTAAGCAATACGACCACTTACCTGATCAGCTCATTCGAAAAGAAGAACATCAGTATCACGGGACTTCAGCTTGAAGCCCCGAACTCGGTAAGCACTGTATACTTTCTCGGAAGCACAAGTGATAATATAACAATTGAAATGTGTTTGCTGAAAGGAAGTGAAAACAGCATACGGATAGTTGAAGGAAAGCATTTTACAATCCGATACAATACAATCAGCAGTGAAGGTGAAGGGATCAGCTCATCAGCAGAATCTAATGATCTGTATTACAATATTTTCAAAGAAAATGACGTGGCCATTCTGATACCCAGTGTTCTCTCCAAAGCCCGCATTTATAATAATGTATTTGCCGGCAACAATGAATCAGTCAGTTCCACATACGCTGATCTCACACTTTGTAATAACATATTCTATTTCTTTGAAAACGGTCAGAAAGCCATTACGCAACTTTCAGCCAAAATTGCATCCGATAATAACATCTATTTCCCTCAGCAGGCTGGCTTTGCTTCCATTGCAGGTAAATCATACAGTACACTCGACCAATTGCAGAAGGATCTGAAAGTTGATTTGAATTCATTTGAAAAAGATCCGCTGTTTGTTGACATTCTTGCCGACGATTTCAACCTGGCGAATAATTCTCCGGCCATCGACAACGGAATCAATATTAATATCACAAAAGACTTCATCGGAACCAGTGTACCACATTATTCCGCTCCTGACATAGGTATTTTGGAATTTACCGGTTTGATTGCAAATCAGGATAAACCCGGCCTGAAAGTCTATCCCAATCCAAGTTCGGGCATATTGAATATTGATTTCCAGGAAGTTATCGAAAATGAAACTTATAATCCCCAGGCAAGCGGAATTTCCTCTCCAGTCCTTAAACTGGCGGATTTATCAGGAAGAGTATTAATCACACGATCAGTAAGCAATTCTGATAACAGCGTTGAATCGATTGATTTATCATCAATGGCAAACGGAATTTACCTTGTAATCTTTGAACGCCTGGGCAAAAAACTTGTCGAAAAAGTTATCCTTTCCAGGTAAGATGAGGAATATCACTTCTGCGTTATGAACAATTTCCGCTCTACACAACCAACTGATTTATTTACATTTCAGGTATAAGCCTGTTGATAACCTGCTGCTAGAATTTAGGTCGGTAGCTAATTAAATTTTGCCATTCGTCAAATTAATCCATATATTGGTCAAAATTAATTAGTCTTTCGTCAATATTTATTGACGAGTTAACCTAAAAACTTACTAGCATGCCAAGCGTATTCCACAGAGCAAAACAAATGCTGTTATTTATCGGATTACTTAGTTTCTCCACTTTTCAACTCATTAAAGCCGACTATCATGAACATTATGTAATGGCTGTAAAGCAAAAATTCGCAATTCCTGAGAATGTGCAAAACGGCGATTATGTTGGCTCATGGTTGAAAACTCTGACCTGGAAATCTTCCGGGGTATCTTTCAGAATTGAAAATAATTTCAAAAACGTCTTTGCCATTAATTCGTCAACCGGTCTGATTACCATTGCCAATGCATCAGGAATTAACGGAAAGATTGTCAGGCAGGATACTTTGATCAATCTTCTGATTCGCACATCCGACGCCAGCGGAAGCGAAGTTGACACTGCAATGATCTATGTAAAAGAAAATGCTTTCTGCAAATTCATTGATTATTCTTATCGGGGAACGGAAACAGGTAAACGCGACAAACCTTATAACGACCTCGATGACATTGCCCTGACACCCGGCTATGGGTATTTTCTCAAAAGAAAGAATATTATTAAGGATGAATATACTCCCATCACAGGACATAAAGCCACTCAGTCACATCCAACACTTATTGCAGCGTACGGGATTGGTAACCGCCCTGCGTTTACCGATGGTTCCAATATGTGTTTTTATATAGGTGATGCTACAGGCGGATCGGGTGATCCTGATGCCACTGCAACACAGTACGTTTATTTCTTCGATCTGTATATAAGAAATTATAATTCTGCCGCCATTTACAGCAGGAGAAAGAGCAACAACATCGGGTTTTATAACCTGATCATCAATAACTGTGATAAAACGGATGTGGAGAGTACCATGGTGCTGAATACCAGTTCCTATTCGGATTACACCGCAAACTATTCGTTTGAGGTGCTGAACTGCCGCTTTGATACAACAAGTATTAATTGCTCGAGCGGATGCGAGAAGAGTTTCATTAAAAATGGCGTCGGTCCCACCAAAATCACGAACACTTACTTTGGATTTATAAATGGTGTAAGCCATGGATTGAGGCTTTCGGCGGGACATGGTTCAATAGTTAAACATTGTGTATTTAACCAGGGCTCTGCAGTTACCACCACACAGAATGATGCCGGAATCCAGGTAAGACAGAATAATGTACGGATTGAGGATTGTATCTTTTATAACAAGGGAAACGGTGTGTTCATTACCAATCCCGGAACAATTGGTTCTGAGGCCCAGCCGGATTATATCACAGTTAAAAACTGCTATTTTAAAGGACAAGGTCTCAATGCAATCCATGTGAGCCCGGTTACTTCATCCGATCTTCCGGGTGTGGGTCACGTTTTTGAAGACAATCTGATGGAAAATGTAGCAAACGGAATAGATCTGAGAGATTGTTCAAATGCAGTTATCAGGCGCAATACAATGTCAGGCGGGAAGAATTCGGCAATTTCAACCGGGGGTTCAGAACCTTCAAACGGAACGCTGATTTATGATAATATTATTTATGATTTTGGAGGGAAAGAGATTAACCTCACACAAGGCTCAAACATTAAGATCTTTAACAACACGGTGATTGGAAGTATTAGTGCTTCAGGATGTTCAAGCGTAAGCACCTATAATAACTACGCTTCTTCTTTTGAAGGAACCGGAACAGCTTCGCACAACCTGGATATTGACACCATCAATGTTACAATGCATTTTGTCAATTTTACCGCACATGATCTGGATATTAAAGCCACAGCTTCAAGTTCAATTGACAAAGGACTTACAACCGACAATAAAATTGATCATTGTGGACTTAAAATCATCAACCTTCCGGATATCGGCGCCTGCGAATTAAAAACAACCGCCAACAATCCAACCACAGACATCAGCAATGATCCGACAAAAGTGCCTGCAGGAACTCCGGCTACAATGACAGGTTCAACTATTTACATTGATCCGTCCAATACGTCAGATCTCTCGGAGAACGGTTCAGTGGATCATCCATTCAGCTCCTGGTCGGATGTAAAATGGTTTTCAGGAAAAAGCTATTTGCAAAAGAGAGGTACAACCGCCTTCGAAGATAAAATTCTTATCGGTGCCGATAGCGTAACAATCGGATCATATGGTACCACTGGCGAATTACCGGTTATTTCAAGCAAAACCACAACCTACCTGGTAAGTGCATATGATAAGAAGAATATAACCATATCAAACTGCAATATCCAGGCTCCAGATGCAGTGAGTGCATTGTATTTTGCAGGCACCGCCTCTGACAACATTAGCATTCAGCATTGCTCCGTCACCGGTGTTTCAAACGGAATACGTGTAGCTTCAGGTCTGCATTTTAAAGCACAGTATAACATAATCAACAGCAAAGAAGAAGGTATTCAATCAACGGCATCGGAGAATCAGATTTACTATAATGTTTTCAGAAACAATAAAATCGCTGTGAACATTCAGGGAAATGATGCAAAGGCAGATATCATCAATAACGTGTTTTATTCAAACCACGAATCGGTTAGTACAACGTATGCTAAGCTGACTTTGTACAATAATATTTTTTATTTCACTGCCGAAGGCCAGAAAGCAATTAAAATGCTTTCACAGAACATAAGCTCGGATTATAACATCTTCTTTCCGGAACAAAACAGCATGGTGGATATATCAGGCAAATTATACAGTACAATTGACCAGATGCAAAAAGATATGAAAATTGATGTCAATTCATTTTGTAAGGATCCTGTTTTTGCTGATGTAATAAATAACAACTTTAAGCTTGATAAGACTTCACCCGCAATTGACCGCGGTAAAATGGTGAATGTTTCAGTGGACTATTATAACAGTAAAGTTCCGTATGCTAATACAACAGATATTGGCATTCATGAATTCACAGGAAAGAAATCGATAGTTTCGGATTTGGATGAAGCTTCAAAATTGAAAGTGTACCCGAATCCATCCAAAGGAACTGTAAATGTAGATTTCGATCTTTTGAGTGAAAAATCAAGCGAGGAACCGGATCTTGTTCAAAAACCGGTTGTGAAACTATTGGACTTAACCGGTAAGCTGATGTTGAGGAAGGAAGTAAACGAGACAGCAGATCCTCTCGGAACGTTCGATTTAAGCGCATATGCAAACGGAATTTATATTGTAGTACTTGAATATTTCGGAAAATCAATATCGAAAAAACTGGTGTTGTACCGGTAATTCGGATACCCTTTAAACAAAAGCTGTATGACTTCACCGCATACAGCTTTTTTTTGTTTCATATTTTTTCAACCTTTTGTGACAAATTGAGTAAAATTCATTAAAATTGCCAAAGTGGACTTTTGACGAGAAGTCACTTTATGTTGACCGAATAATTATTTGAGGCGTTCAGAAAAGATTTTCAGTGATGAAGCAAACCCTTTTTACCTTCCTTCTCAGTTTATTAGCTATTTTTCCGCTTTCGGGACAGATTACGCTGGATGATTTAAATATCATTTTTAAACACAACTTTGAGAATAATACTGTTGGTGATTACCAGAGAAATGAGTGGTTGACGGATTTTAATAATCCCGATTGGGATAACCGACAATCTACAACCGATATTTCAGTGGACCAGAATGACCAGGTTAATCCTTCCAAAGCCCTTCAGATTTATTATCCTCAGGGCAGTCTTGGTGCTGAAGCCGGCGGTGCCAGCTGGTATGCACCGATTCCTGCAACTGACGAGGCCTATGTGTCCTATGATATTTTGTTTATGCCTGGTTTCCAATACCAGCTTGGCGGGAAAATGCCGAGTGTCCAGGGTGGAACCATTTATTCAGGCTCCAAACCTACCGGATATAACGGGTTTTCAGGAGGATTGATGTTTCATGCAGATGGCCTTGTATCTTTTTATCTCTATTATCCTGACGCAGTGGAAGCCACATATGGCACTACAGCTTATTGGGGAGCCGGTTATTCAAGGGATATTTTCAGCCCGTCGCAGATGAAAGTGGAATATACAAGCGGTGTTGGTGCTTATTGTAACCCCGGTGAATGGCATAATATCACATACAGAATTGTTATGAATACCGTTAATGCCGGAGGAGGAAATTATGACGGTATCCTGGAGGCATATTTTGACGGCAAGCTGGTAATGGAACTTTCACATGTTCTTTTCCGTCATACAACAAACATACAAATTGACTGTCTCAGGTTGTATACTTTTTTCGGCGGCAACACTGCTGATTGGGCTACGCCCATTAACGAATGGATAAAGGTTGACAACATACTGATTTATACATTCAAAGATGGCATTGATGTGCCCAGAGGTAATTCTTTAAGTCCATCTAACCGTACACTGAACTATTGGCGGAATTTTCGCATTGCATATAATGAACCACCTGCATGCCCTCAGAACATGAGAGTATATGACAGGACCAAATCATCCATTATATTAAAATGGAATGATGTTTCTGAAACGGAGTATGGTTTCAAAATATACCGTTCTGCAAGTGCCAATGGCAATTATCAGCAAGTTGGCACGGTCACAGCCAATGTGACGACATACACTGACAAATCCCTGGATATTAATACAACCTATTTCTATAAGATACTTGCATATAACAATGCCGGCGAATCGGTTCTTAGCGACGCATTCCAGGCTACTACCCTTGGTTTGGTAATTCCAGCGGCTCCTGACAAATTTGTAATGCAGTCGCTCAATATTACTGAATGTACGATTGCATGGCAGGACCGGTCGGGCAATGAGACCGGGTTTGAAATCGAACGGGAAGGACCTGATCCTGCAGGAACAATCGTTAGTTTTCAAGTCGCTGCCAATGCTACATCATATAAAGATGCAGGGCTTAAAATGAATTCAACATACAGGTACCGGCTCAGATCATACAATAGCGATGGCTATTCAGCTTATACAAGTAACACTATTCAGATCACCACACCATATGTTGCTGTACCTTCTGCACCTTCTTTACTGAAAGGGACACAGTCGACTGACAGCAGCATTACAATATCATGGAAGGATAATTCATCCAATGAAAGCGCATTTATTATAACCCGTTCAACAATTACGACTCCTGTTCAAAAACAGACAATACAAGTAGATGCAAACGATACTGTTTTTACTGATAATTCTCTGTTTTCAGGAACTTCCTACCAATATACGGTTCAGGCTGTCAATATTGCCGGCACCTCTTCACAAAGCAATAAAAGAATTGTTACCACGTTGTCCACATCGGAAATGAAGCGGGTTAAAGATGGCCTTATCGCATACTATAATTTTTCATACAGTCCCGATCTTATAATATATGATCAATCAGGTTACGGTGAACCGCTTGACCTGCGGATACAGAATTCTTCTGCAGTGTCATGGAACAACCAAAGCAAACTGAATGTCAAGGCAAATACAATGCTAATATCCCTGTTACCTGCTAAAAAGATAATTAATGCGATTAAGTTAACAAAGGAACTTTCGATTGAATGCTGGGTAAAACCAATTGAACCCGGATGGATGGATAACGCCAGGATCATTTCACTTTCTTCGGATGACAATCACCTTGGCTTTGCAATGGACCAGAAATTAATTGATGAAAACGGTGAAAAACACCTTGATTATGGTGTCAGGGTTCAAACCGGATCCACAAACGAATCAGGATATCCTGAATTCACACCTGAATACAATTCCTCCTATATAACGCTCAATCATATCGTTTATACCCGTGATTCAGTTGGTACAGAATGTATGTACCTCAATGGTCACAAATCGTCGGAAGGCTATCGTCCTGATGATTTCGGAAACTGGACTAATTCCTATTTTTTGAGGTTAGCCAATGAAACCGACGCGAATCATTCCTGGCAGGGTACATTTTATGAAGTTGCCCTGTATAATAAAGCGCTAAGCGGCGGTGAAATCCGGCAGAATTATATAGCCGGGGCATCCGACAGCGTGCGGAATGTACCCATTGATTACCAGGTTAAAGTGTATCCGAATCCCATTCACAGTTCAGCCAGGGTCGAAATTAACCCTCTTTCCGAGCAGGATATCATGGACCATACAGTAATAAGCCTATCGGATATATATGGAAGAATACTTTATACCCGGTCTGTCTTTAATCCTGGCCGGCAGAATATAGTAGATATTGACTTCAGTAACTTTGCCAACGGAATATATATTTTGCGAGTTGGTTCAGGCACCCATCTGACATCTTCAAAGCTGATCGTTCAGAAACCCTGAAAAAAGCAACCGGATAAAAACCGGTTCCGTTGTTTAATACAATATCACTATTCCATTTCTATACCGATTTTAAATGGATATGCGTAAAAACTATTTATGGATTATATGGCTGGCTATAATTGCCTCATGTAACAATGATGTAAGGAAATCAGAGTATTATATACCCGGCACCATCTCCGCCGAAGCCCGAAAGGAATTAGCTTCATTTGCTTTTAAGGATACTATCAACGGAGGATATCCCTCGGCTGATGATACGGCATTATGGCGAAAATTCTGGCAGTACAATGAAGATGCCTGGATGCCCTTTAACGATACGCTGAGAATGTTGTTTAAACCGCATATCATTGATACCGTTATGGGTGGTGTACCTGTTCTTGATGTCAGGCCGCATGACTGGAAAGACAATGGAAAGATCCTGATTTATATCCATGGCGGGGCATACACGCTATTCAGCGCATATACCATGATGGGAGGCGTTTTACCCATTGCTGATTTAACCGGCTTAAGAGTGATTTCAATAAATTACACCAACCCGCCCCGCTTAAAATACAATCAAATCCTGGAGCAGGTAATTTCAGTGGTTTCAGCCATACTGAAAATGGGTTATGAAATGCCGGACATTGGCATTTATGGTGATTCGGCTGGTGGAGGCCTTTCAGCCGGCTCAGTGCTCAAGATGCGCGATGAAGGAATGGGCATGCCTGCAGTTGTTGTGTTGATCTCACCATGGTCTGATATAACCAATAACGGGGATACCTATCGCACCCTGATGGGGGAGGATCCCATCATTGAATACAATAACTCATTAAGACCATCATCGCTGGCCTATGCACCACCTGAAATGCATAAGAATCCATATGTTTCACCTGTTTACGGAGACTACACCAGGGGTTTTCCTCCTACACTCATACAGGGGGGAACTAAGGAGATTTTCCTGAGTAATTTCGTAAGACAATACCAGGCCATAGATCAGGCCGGAATCCCCGTAAAGCTTGACCTTTATGAAGGTATGTGGCACGTGTTCCAGGAAATAAATTATGATCTTCCTGAATCAAAGATTGCCCATGCAAAGTTCAGGGATTGGGTATACCGGTACATGCAAATTGACAGCACGAAGGTCACCAGGAAGTGAAATTAACATTCGGTCTTCGCTCTTGCCAGCTCTGAGATATCGTTCCTGATTTTCATCCGTTGATTAACTTCTGACTTACATCCCACGATTCGGTCACTTTGTCAAATAGTCCGCAAATAGTGGGCTTCAAAGTGGTCTTTGAAATTAATAAGTCATTACTTTTGGCTTATAAATCAAACCTCTATCCGGGAAATGACTAAGATTGTTAAGCATAAAAAAGATTTTAATTCGCTCCTTACAATTATTGATCTCATTGTAACTGTATTTTCTTATTTCCTTGCCTATTTTCTTATTAATATAATAAACACTGATTATTTCAGGTTTGACAGGGATTATGTTATCATGCTGATTCTCATAATACCTACATGGGCAATTTTGTTATACACTTCTAACCTCACAACCATCCCAAGAACACGGTCATACGTTTCCATTTTTATGACCTTCATAAACTTTAACTTCGCCGGATTTGCGCTTTTATTTTTATACAAACACCTTTTCGGCCTCCACAATTTCAGCCACTTTGTAATCATTTCATTCAGCATTATCAATCTTCTTTCGCTATACTTTGTCAGAATTCTAACCTATAAAGTATTTAAATATTACAGGGCCAACGGCCATAATATCAGCAATATCGTAATTTACGGAGATGAAAGGTCCGAGCAGTTCATTGACTCCCTTTTACAACATCCTGAGTGGGGTTTCCGGATCCTGATGATTGTCACCAATTCTGCCTGGTTAAAAAAGAAATTCGGATCGACGATCCGCATCTATCCTGATAAAATCAACCTCAAAAATATTCTTGACATTGATATTATTGATGAGATTATTTGCTGCAAGTGCAACATTGAGGATGAAAAAATCAGGGCGCTTGTAGAAATGTGTGAGGAAATCGGTGTTACCATCCGTATTCAACCTAATCGTCCGCTGAAAGGTATGGCAGATGCTCATATTACGCACCTGGAGCACATTCCTTTCATTACAATTAAGAATACACCTCAAAATTCAGCCGCTGTTGCCAGGAAATCTTTCTTCGAATTCTGGGTATCTTTCAGCATCCTGTTCATTCTTTCTCCGATCATGTTTCTTATCGCCTTAATGATTAAAATAACGTCAAAAGGCCCGGTAATCTTTAAACAGGAACGTGTAGGGTTAAGAGGCCGAAAGTTTTATATGTACAAATTCAGGACCATGGTTCACAATGCCGAACAGCTCAAAGCTCAGCTGGAAGCACTGAATGAAAGTGATGGTCCGACATTCAAAATTAAAAGGGATCCACGTATCACCTTTGTCGGAAGAATTCTCAGAAAAACAGGTCTCGACGAATTGCCGCAATTGTTTAACGTTGTTAAAGGCGAGATGGCCCTTATAGGACCCCGTCCTCCCCTGCCCTCCGAAGTTGAAAAATATGAACGCTGGCATTTGCGCCGTTTATCGGTTAAACCCGGAATCACCTGCACCTGGCAGATAATTCCCAACCGCAATGAAGTTTTATTCGATAACTGGATGAAACTCGATATCCAGTACATAGACACATGGTCTATCAAAAATGACTTCCAACTTTTTATCAGAACCATTAAGACGGTTCTTTACGGTACGGGATATTAACCGTGTATCTTTTACCTCCTTGCTATCGTAAAAAAATTCAAATCCAAACGCCAATTTTTTATAAATTAGCTTTTTAAGAAATCTATACAGGAATCATGAAAAACAACAGAAATTATTCTTTGATGTTCCTGTCAACAGGTATTTTATTGCTTGTTACGTCCTGCGTTGACGTGAGCAAATTGAAATACGTTGACGATGCAAGTACCGGTTCAGTAAAAAATGATTACAAGAATGATCGTACGGAAAAAACGATTCAGCCCTATGATTACCTGTATATCAAAATATATAGCCTGGATGAAAAAACAAACAATATTTTTAACGAACGGAGTTATAGCATAGACACAGAACTGTTAAGTTATGCCGTTGATGCAAATGGCGATATTACCGTTCCGTTTATCGGAACCATTAATGTTAAAGGCCTGACAATTAACGAGGCCAGGGACAAAATCACCAAGTCTCTTTCGGCTTACCTGAATAACATATCCGTTATGGTAAGGTTTGTAAGTAACAAAGTAACGGTTCTTGGTGAAGTTAATTCACCGGGGCAACATCCGTTTTTTGATGAGAAAGTCACCGTTTTCCAGGCACTCGGATTTGCTGGTGGCACATCCGGCTTTGGTGATTTATCAAATGTAACTCTTGTAAGAGAAAAAGATAATGTGATCAAATATTATACCCTTGACCTTACAAAGAAAGGAATTGCCGCATCAGAGTATTATTATCTTCTTCCAAATGATGTACTGATTATAAATCCTATAAAAGCCAAATACAGGAGCTTGCAGGATTATGCACTGAGCACAACAGGAACTGTCCTGACTTCAATAAGTGCAATCTTGTCCATTATTCTTATAACAAATCAGCTTAGTAAGTGAAATCACGTATATAATTAACTATGAAAGAGGGTCAAGAAACATTTTCAGACAGCCTGGATTATAAAAAAGTTCTTTTGCGATTATATTCATTCAGAGGAACCTATATTTTTCTGATTGCTGCTTTTTTGATTATCGCTTTAATCTATAACAAGTATTCTCAGGTAAGATACAAGAATTCGACCACACTTTACCTGAATCAGAATGATAAGCCGAGTTTCATGAACTCGTCAACCGATATGTTCCAGAATTTCGGATTATTCAGCCAAAGCGAAAATATAGACAACGAGGTCGAAGTGATCCGGTCATTTTCACTTGTAAAGAAAGTGCTGACTGATGCTGATTTCAAAGTAACCTACCTTGCATACAAGAATTCACCTGTTTCCGAACTATTATTCAAGACTCCTTTTATCCGCAAAACGGATATGTACAATGATTCACCCATTGAGGTGGTTATTGACCAGTCGGTTCCTCAGACAGTAGGATTGAATTTCAAGGTAACATTCATTAATGAATCTTCTTTTACGATACAGGCCGAAGGAGAAAAAATTCCGTTATATAATTACATTGATGATCTTGTTGTTTCCTTTACACCGACAATCAGTATTAACCAGCGATTTAATTTCGGTGATGAAATTAAATCCAAGTATTTCAATTTCAGAATCAATAAGACTCCCCAGTTTGATAAGACATTTACTGAAAGTTACAATCTCGTTTTTTACTTTAATAATATCAACACCCTGACTCTCCAATACCAGGGATCGCTTACGGCCGAGCCCACTACCCAGCGATCAACGCTCATCAGAGTATCACTTTCAGGAACCAACGAACAACGGGTAACTGATTTTCTGAACAACCTTACATCGGCTTATCTTGGTAAGAGTGTCGACCGGAAAACGAAAACGGCCATGAGCACTGTCGATTTTATCGATACACAGATTTCCGATATTTCCGATTCATTAAAATATGCCGAATCGAATTTAAAGAACTTCAGAGCGTCACAGGGAGTTATGGACCTGAGTTTCCAGGGACAGCAGGTTTTTGAGCAGTTGAATAAGCTTGAGAATGAGAGAGCTGCTATCCAGGTTCAGAAGAAATATTATGAGTACCTGCAAAGTTATCTTTCGGCCAACCAGGAAGTGGCTGATATTATGGCCCCGTCATCCATGAATGTGGTTGACCCGGTAATGAGCGGCCTGGTTACCCAGTTGCTTTCACTGGGAGCTGAAAGAGCCAGCCTGATCCGCAATTCTTCCGGACAACAGAATCTTTATCTTGCCGATGTGAATATTCGCATCGACAATTTAAAACAGACATTAAAAGAAACTGTAAAAAATACGCTGAATACGCTGAACATTTCCCTGAATGAGCTGAATTACCGTATGTCGAAGGCAAGCGGGGAAATATCACAGATGCCAAAAACTGAACTGCAGTTACGCGGTATAGAGCGTAATTTCAAACTTAATGACGCTATTTATACTTTTCTTATGCAGAAACGCGCGGAAGCGCAGATAGCCAAAGCATCAAGTATGCCCGACTATGAAGTGGTTGATGCGGCCAATGTGGCCATGTGCAGTACGGTATCGCCAAAATCGAAATTGAATTACGCTGTGGCTTTTTTCCTTGCTCTGCTTATACCATCCGCATTTATACTGATGAAGGACTTCCTCAATCATAAGATCAGTGATGTGGATGAAATTGAAAGCCATTCAAAATACCCGATACTCGGTAAAATTTTCCACAATTTCCATCGTGGCAAACAGGTTGTCAATGATCATCCGAATTCTTCTGTCACTGAATCATTCAGAACAGTCAGAACCAACTTCCAGTTCTTCGCTGAAGGCGGAAAAAGGCAGGTACTTCTTATCACTTCCACATCAAGCGGTGAAGGAAAAACTTTCTGCTCCATAAATTTGGCTACCGTATTTGCTCTTAATGGTCACAGGACGGTGCTGCTTGAGTTTGACCTCCGCAGACCAAAAGTTCACCAGGAGTTTGATTCGAGCAACCTGATCGGGATCACTTCCTTCCTGATTGATAAAGCCATTATTGAGGATATCATTGTTCCCACCCACATTGAAAACCTTGACATAATCTCTGCAGGACCGGCTGCTCCGAATCCTGCCGAACTGATTAACTCCGAAAGAACGGGTGAATTGATTGATAAGCTCAAGGAAATGTATGATTACATAATCATTGACTCGGCACCTGCAGGCATCGTGGCTGAAACCCAACTATTGATGAAATTGGCCGATCTCAATATTTTTGTTGCACGAATTGACAAGACGATCAAATCGGCATTCAACTACACCATGAGAAGCTTTGAAAACAATAAGCTTACCAATGTGGCCATATTGATCAATGACCTGAACGTTAAGAGGAATGCGTATAAATACGGCTATGATAATAAATACTATAACGATGACAGGGGAGGCTTCTTTGCAAAACTCCTGAAGAAGAAATCAACTTAAAAATAAAAGGCGCTTTAACCGGCGCCTTTTTTATTGGTGATACAGGCTTGTAACCACATCACTCGAATACCACTTTTCGCTGTCGATATCCATCATGGTGAGCACTCCGCCCGGCCAACGAGCACCTGTATCAAGCATACAAATCTCGCATGCAAAAATCGGTACGGGATTGCCAAAGTTAATTGTAGGTGTATGTCCAACGAATACTTTTTCAAATTTGGTAAGATGGCAGTCCTCTTTTTCAGTTGATCCGCAGAAAAGTGCCTTTCTCACCAGTTTCCGGTCCCAAAGCAATTCGTGGCTGCTTTGCAATTCAAGCGGTTTGTCGGGATTGAACCCACCATGAACAAAGAGCATATTATCCATGATATGGTATAATTGTGCGTTATAAATCAGTTTGCGCTGAGAATCTGATATTCCGTCCTTGAAGCTGAGTATGGTTGAATCCCCGCCCTGGCTGGTCCATATGTATGGTGTATCACCTGTTTCAAGCCACTCAAGCATCCATTGATCATGATTTCCGCGTAAGAGCTTAAGATTATCCACTTCAAGCAGCGAATCAAGAACTTCTGCTACTTCAGGCCAACCATCACATAGGTCGCCAAGGCATATTAAAAGATCTTTATGTTTGTCGAACCCTGATCTTTCAAAACACTGACGAAGCGCCCTGTTGGCACCGTGTATATCCCCAATTACAAACCTGCGCATATGCAAAATTAAAAAAAGCGTTCCACAATTACAGAACGCTTTTTTCCCTTCGACTCCGCTCAGGGTGAACCTTCGACTCCGCTCGGCTTACACCAGCCCCTGGGCCATCATGGCGTTGGCTACCTTTATAAAGCCACCGATATTCGCTCCTTTTACATAATTAATAAAGCCATCGCTTTCAGTTCCGTATTTCACGCAGGTGGCATGAATATTTATCATAATCATGTGAAGTCTTTCATCGACTTCTTCCCTTGTCCAGGGGAGTCGCATTGAATTCTGTGTCATCTCAAGACCTGAAGTGGCTACGCCACCGGCATTTGCCGCCTTGCCGGGACCGTACATAATCCTTTCCTTCAGGAATACTTCTACAGCCTCAGGTGTGGAGGGCATGTTGGCACCTTCGGAAACCAGCATACATCCACCCTTGCATAACATATTGGCATCCTGTTCATTGATTTCATTCTGGGTAGCGCTCGGAAATGCCATGTCGCATTTAACTTCCCACGGGCGCTTGCCTTCAGAATATTTTGACCCCTTGAATTTCTCAACATATTCAGCAATTCGTCCTCTCCGGTTGTTTTTCAGATCCATAACCCAGGCAAGTTTTTCGGTTGTAATACCCTCAGGGTCATAAATATATCCCGAAGAATCGGAAAGAGTGAGTACTTTGGCACCAAGGGCGATCAGTTTTTCGACGGTATACTGGGCTACATTGCCGGAACCGGAAACAGTGGCAGTTTTTCCCTTAATTGATTCTCCGCGGGCTTTAAGCATTTCCTCGGCAAAATATACCGAACCGTAACCTGTTGCTTCCGGTCTGATAAGGCTTCCGCCCCATTCAATGCCCTTACCGGTAAGAACGCCTGTAAACTCATTCCTGATTCTCTTGTATTGCCCGAACATATAACCAATTTCACGTCCGCCAACGCCAATGTCACCTGCGGGTACATCGGTATCCTGTCCGATATGTCGGCTAAGTTCTGTCATAAAGCTCTGGCAAAAACGCATGACTTCATTATCTGATTTTCCTTTCGGGTCAAAATCCGAACCGCCCTTGCCACCACCCATTGGTAGAGTGGTCAGGCTATTTTTAAATACCTGTTCAAATGCAAGAAATTTGAGTATACCCAGGTTCACTGTAGGATGGAACCGAAGGCCGCCTTTGTATGGGCCAATAGCGCTGTTCATCTCGATGCGGTAACCTTTGTTGATCTGGATTTCTCCTTTGTCATCAAGCCAGGGAACCCTGAAAAGGATGATGCGTTCAGGTTCTGTAATACGTTCCAGGATTTTGCCATGCCTGAATTTCGGATTTTCGTCGATTACAGGCATAATGGATTCAACAACTTCTTTTACTGCCTGGTGAAACTCAGTTTCCCCGGGGTTCCTGGCAATTATTTTTGCCATGAAATCATTTACTTTTACATTGAGAAGATCTGCCATTGTAGTGAGTTTTTATACTGTTTTTCAGGTTGTAATTTACACACTACAAATCTATAATTTCCTCAAATAAATGGTGTTACAGCATCCGGTAATGCCGTGTATTACGTATTGAATTACGTGTATTTCGTATACCAACCTCACAGCATATGGAGGACCTGTCAGCGTTGTTTCCAGGCACAACCTGACAGCGTCCGGAGGACCTGTCAGCGTTGTTTCCAGATAATACAATAATGTAATCACGCTGTCAGGTCCTTCGGACGCTGACAGGTGATTACACGCTGACAGGTGATTCCACTACAAATCAATAATATTATTGCGGATGGCAAATTTTACAAGATCAACGGAAGTTTTCAGGTTCAGTTTCTGCATAATATGATTCTTGTGGGTTTCAACCGTGCGCACACTCAGGAAGAGTTTGTCCGCTATTTCTTTATTGGTAAAACTGTTGCCCCACATCTTCATAATTTCAATCTCCCTTGAACTCAGGCTGCGGATATCCGGTCTTTCTTCATCTGTCTTGAGTTTTTTAATGTATTTATTTAAGAGCAGCATTGTAATTGAATTGCTGAAAAAATCATAGCCGCTCCTGAGCGTATAAATAGCCTGAACCAGTTCTTCTGAGGATGTGTCTTTCGCCAGAAAGCCTTTTGCACCGGCTTTGATTGTTGTTAATACGGATTCTTCATCATTACCGGCCGAAATAATAAGAATTCTGAGTCGCGGAAATGCATCGGTGAGTTGCTGCATGTGTATTGTGAACTGTGAGTGATGGGCATGTACAACCAATATAAGTACATGAATGGTTTCACTTTTAAGCAATTCATTCAGTATCTCAAATTTTTCGGCTGACAACGCCACTTCAATTTCCTCATGATCCCTTAGAAGTGCCGAAATTCCTTCACGGGTTATCCGGAATTCATCAAATATGCCAATTCTGATCTTTTCAGCCATTTCCTATGAGTTGAGTATGACAGCCGATGTCCTTTTGCGGCCATTCATCATGATCTTTACCGGGTTGTCAAAACGGATATGCTTTAAATAGCGTGTTTCGTTCACCGGTTTGTATTTATCCAGCATTTCCCATTTGATATAACTCCCCGGTATGGTTTCAGAAACAGAAAAATAACCGATATTCATTGAAGTGACATTGTGGAAGAAGTGCGATCCAAGCGACGAGTCGAGCGGAAAATTGGCAAGACTCACTTCCACAATCACTTTGGCATTGGAAATCTGTGACCATACAACAGGAATTCCAAGGAAAGGATCCCTGGTTCCCCAACGACCTGGTCCAATGAGCATATAATCGCGTTTTTCTTTTATCAATGTTTGATTGATCTTTTCCACTTCAAGGGCAATATCACGTGTTTTCAGCTTATCAAAATTTTGGGTATCCACGTAAACTATGTCGCTTACAGTTTTTATCTCCCCGTTTCCAAGGCTTGATTCAGAATACAGCAATACATCCGAAGGATCAATTTCTGACAAATCAATACTGTAATTCATCTGATTGGCAACCAGTGGCTTTATCTGCAGGAGATAGAAAGAAGGCAACCCGTTCTTAATCTTGTTAAGATCCACCGCATACTCGATCTCAACCGGACATCCGAAGGCATCCTCAATGGTAGCCAGCATAATGTCGATGGTTTCAGCAAGAGGAATATAGTCATACTTGAGTATATCGGCAAAATCAATTATCCGCGGCCCGGGAGAATCCAATCCGGGTTCGATCCTGTCATTGTCGGCATGATATACCGATGCACAGTGCGAGAGAGTTCCATGACTTTCAGCTACCGATATATCAAGCAGCTCCAGTGATGCCAGTTCGCCGTCTTTTACATAATCCACCTCATTTTTCTCGGTATTCAATGCATAGAATTTTACCTGGGAGCTGTTCAGCAGGTCGCGTGTTGTATACATTTCAAGTTTCGGATAACGCGGTGAAAACCTGAATGAACGCCAACCATCTACAACATAGGAACCCAGTCCGGCCGCTATGACAGCAAATCCTTCATCGGGCTTCATATGGGCTACGGGGTAAAAATTGCATGACTGGGCAATGCCGCTGATATGCGGGTAGTAATAGTTGTCATACTGATTGCCTACCAGTTCCTGGAGCACAATGGCCATTTTCTCATCCTCCACCTTATGATGGATGGCCGAGAAATAGATTTTTGAGTTATCGGAATAGACAGATGAAAAAACCAGCTTGATGGCCTGCATCAGGTTCTCCAGGACCTTTTGTTTATTTTTCCTGTCATTTGGAATAATATAGGTATCAAACACGCCGGCAAAAGGCTGGGTGAGCGAATCCTCCGACAGGCTTGACGACCTCACGGCAATGGGTCTTGATATCTGTTCTACAAAAAATTCAAGCTTTTTAATGAGAGCCTGTGAAAGTCTTGCATTAACAAACGCTTCCCTGATGCGGACATACGTAATGTCAGGTTTAATGATGATTTCAAACAAGCTGTTCATCTCTATGAAATAATCAAACTCTTCAGTACCTATTATAGCTGTGATGGGTGTCCGGATGTTTATCCTGTCGGTCACACTGCCAAAATCGATATTGTATACAAGGGCATTGATAAAAGCAAGGCCGCGTCCTTTTCCGCCGAATGATCCTCCGGCAAACGAAACTATGTTCTGTTCACTCATAACGGCAGTCTCATCAAAAGAAAGGACTTTGCCTTTCTTCTTTTCAGAGCGGTAATTGCGGAATGTTTCCTGGAACTGCCTGCGTGATTCCTTAACATGCTTGTAATCGCCAATTTTCATGGGATTCAGGATATGCGCCAGTTCTATTTCACCGCGGGCCATCAGCCAAAGTGAGAACTGGTTTTCCTGGGCATGGAGGTAAAAAGTTTCATCGGGAATTTCAAATAACAGCGATTCAAATTCGCGCAATGACCGGGCCACTGCAATGGGTTTCCCCTCACGGTTGCGGAAGACAAAATCACCGAATCCAAGGTAATAGGTGAGAAAATTACGGAGGTCGGCAAGCAGAGTATCTGAGTTCTTATTTATAAAAGCAACATTCAGGCTTCTTGCCCATTGTTCATTAGCGGGCTCTGAGGACTGTAGAATAATAGGAAGGTTGAGAATATGCGATTTAATATACCGGATAAACCGGATACCGGCACTTTTATCGAGCCTTCCTTCACTTTCAAATTCGACATCAGAGATTACGCAAAGCATATAATCCCTGTATTTATTGAAAATGAACATAGCATCCTCATACGTCCGGGCATGTAATATTTTAGGCCTTGAACGCATTTTACTGATCTTGTCCAGTTCATTCTTTTCCACTTCAGGCAATACCTGCTGCACCTGTCCGAAAACAATTGAATAAAGCATTTGCAGGTATTTTGAATAATATCCCGGTGAATCCTCCACCAGGAGAATAATCCTTACAAGACCTATCCGGGTATCATTTTCAACATTGGCTTCATCTTCAATTGATTTCACTATGGCAAAAAAGATTTGCGAATTCCCGTTCCAGACAAATAGTTTCTTTACCGATAACATGGTAGGAGCCGCTTCCTCAAAATATTTCAGGTTGCTTTGCTGGTTAAGCAACAGGTATACCGGAAGTTCCGGTTTTTTATTCCTGATCTGGTCACTCATTTTAAATGCCGCATCCCTGTCAATTCCTGCCATGATAATGGCGATATCAAAACGGGTTGCATCAATGAGTTCAAGAGCATCTTCAATGGCTGAAACACCGGTAATGCGGGGCAGTGAAAACAGACTGTACTGGTAAATGATCCCCATGAACTGCTCAAAAAAGCTATCCTCATTTTCAAGGATAAAGGCGTCATAGAGTGTGGCTACAAACAGGATTTCCTTTACCTTGTATTTCATCATATCAAGGTAAATGTATTTATCGAGCGACTGCTGGTTAAAGAAAAGTTGCAGGGGCCGTTTATTCTTTACAAGTGATAGTCTGTAATCGCCTGCGTTGGGAGCGGGCGAAATATTCTGGTGATTCCGGATATAAATTTCCTTCCCCTTTGAACTGTCGATGTATCCGCTGACGAGTTTTCCCAGGTTGATGATCAGTTGGCGTTCCTCCTTCATAAATGGACCTTCAAATGAGGGCGGAAACTCTTTCAGGTAAAATACTTCTATAAAACCCTGGCGGTTATCAAAAGTTACGAATTTCTCCCGTTGTACCCAGGGAGTATCGCGGAATTGACGGCTTTCATATATGTGACCGTCATAGGTTATACGCACAGCCGTATACCTGGGATATTGCCATGAACGGGGTAAAACATAGCAAATCTTCTGCAGGGTTTCGTCAATCGATTTGCCCTGTGATATGATATACGACGTATGATTAATGGCATGAAGCTCCTTTAGTCTTTCACGGTGCTCATACAGGACATTGTTTAAGATATCACGGGTTGCCGAACCTGAAATGAGAGCAGCCAGATTGCTGAGTAAATTTCTTTCTTCTTTCAGAAACGGCCCTTCATCCGATTCAGGAAATTCCTTCAGGTAGAATACTTCTATAAGACCTTTACTCCCATTGGGAATATCGAATTCCTGCTGCTGCTTTATGGGTGATTCCCTGAAATCACGACTTACGAAAACCATGTTTTCATACCGGATACGTACCCTTGTATACTCAGGATACTGGTATGCCTCAGGAAGAATCGAACAAATATATTTAAGCGATTCACTTATGGAGCGGCCTTCTCGAAGGATTTGCGATGTCTGGTTAATTCCCCTCAGTTCTTTAAGCCGTTCTGTATTTTGAGCCAGGAGTTCATTAAATACATGCTCCTGCTGTGTTTTATCCGTCCACATCCGGCTAAACTTTGTTGATGCGATGTTCCAGCTCAACATGGAGGCGATCATTCCCAGGTGATCGGTATACCTTGGAATTTTGTTTTCATTCTTCCCGATGTAATTTCCCGTAAGATGTAATTCAATGAATCCGGTTATGCAATCAGGTGTTGCAAAGGGGTACTTTTCGGTTTTTACCGATTCTTTAAAATTATTACCGATAATCTCTTCGTTATCATAAACTATTTTCACCGAAACATCCTGTGGATAATGGAAAGCTTCCGGCAATACATTGCAAATAGCCAGCAACCTTATGTTTAATGGCTGCTGGTCTTCCAGGATACTTATGATTCTTGTTATTACCGCATTTATCCCGCCTTTATTACTTTCGGGCTCTACCATACACAAATATACTAAAACAACTTAACCATAATAAATTAAAAAGGCCGTCTGAAATCAGGCGGCCTTTTCATATCAACTTGTTTTAATAACCTATCTGGCAATCATGAAACGCTGTATCTCGTTCATTTTGTTGTTGCGGATATGACAGAGATACATGCCGGGATTGATACCCTGAACATTTATAGTCGTGACGTCGGTATGTGCAGCTACCTTGCCGGTGTATACAACCGAGCCTGTCGTGCTAATAATTTCAATCATTGTTTCTTCAGAAAGGTTGTTGAACCGGATATTGACTACATCACTTGCTGGTGAAGGATATAATCCGGTAACCACGTCGCTGACTTCATCTACAGGAGTGGAAGGACTTACAGTTATTGTAAATGAAAGGTCCACGGATGCACTTCCATCAGAAACCCTTAAAGTCACCAAATTGGCACCTGCATCAGAATTCTGGGGTACACCTGAAAGGATACCTGTTCCCGGGTCAAATGACAACCAACCTGGTATCAGAATAGCTGTTTTGGTCAGACTCTGGCTTTCAACATCGGTTGCAGCAAATATGTATGCATACAATGTACCGGCTGTAACACTGAGTGAAGGCTGATTGGTAACAACCGGCTGGTCGTTCACAGCAACAACAGTCACAGTAACTCCATGAACAGCACTGTTATTATCGAGATCGCTTGCAATCACATTCACTGTAAGTTGTCCATTGAAATTTGCTGAAGGCGTTACGATGTTACCGGTATGGGTATAATTCGATCCATCCTGAACTGCGATTGTAATATCGGATGAAGGATTATCCGGATCTGTGATCGTAAGGTCTTCCTTAAGAATAGTTATGCTCTCATCTTCATTAACTGAAAGAGCGCTCTGACCGGTAATTGAAGGAGGTTCATTTCCTGAAGAAACAACAGAAACAATCATGCCGTAGCTTGAACCTGAAGAGGAAAGGTCATTGGCAACCACATTCACAGTAAGCTGACCGGTGTAATTATTTGCCGGAGTTACCACATTTCCGCTGAATGTATAATTGCTGCCTGACTGAACCGTAATGCTGATATCTGAAGCATTGTTATCGACATCTGAAATGGTCAGATAGGATTTAAGAATGTTGATGCTTCCATTCTTGTTCACCTCAACTGAGGACTGGCCTGTAATAACCGGGGCATCGTTAACCGGGTTAACAGTTACTGCCATCTGGTATGTCTGGCTGTTGGCAGCAAGATCATGGGCAACTACATTTACATTGAGTTGACCATTGAAGTTGGTTGCAGGAGTAACCGTATTGCCACTGAAAGTATAATTGGTACCGGCTGAAACCGAGATGGTGATATCGGATGAAGGATTATCAGGATCCGAAATGGTTAGGTCATCTTTCAGAACAGTAAATGAATTATCCTCATTCACACTCTTGGTGCTTTGTCCTGTAATCACAGGAACATCATTCACATTGTTCACCGTAAGCGTATAATTCTCGTGGATGGTGGTAGTGCCGTCGGAAATCCGGATATCAATTGAATTGGATCCTACATTGGCATCATCGGGTGTTCCGGTGATTGTTGCCGTTTTCGATCCGGCAGTCCATGCAAAGGTAAGCCATGCAGGCAAAGTCATTTTGGTCATTGTGATTACATCACCGGCATCCACATCGGTTACAGTAAGTGTATAAGAATATGGTGAGCCTTCATTTACAGTGGTTGCATGAGTTGATGTAATAACCGGGGCATCGTTTACGTTAACCACAACAATCCTGAAAATCTGGTCACGACTCATGGTTCCGTCAGTGACGCGAAGGATCACGTCGTTTTCACCTACATTTGAATTGGTAGGAGTGCCTGAAAGCGAGCAATTCTTACTTCCGGCAACATAGGAGAATGATAACCATGCCGGTTTGGCAACCGTACTTATTGAAAGTACATCACCGGCATCAGGATCACTTACTGTGGCGTTATATGTGTATGGTGAATCTTCATTTATACTGGTTGACGGGTCAGTGGTAAAATAAGGAGCGTTGTCCGTACCACGGCAATGACCAGAAGGTATACCGTCATTATAGAAAGTAGCTACTTCTGATTCGCCAAGTGCCCTGTCATAGGTTGCGATTTCATCAATTGTTCCGATGAAATGCATTTCATCGGCGGCACCTTTCATATAGCCAATTGTAACAGCCAATGGATTGTCGGCTTTAAATGAATGGACATAGCTGTAGGAAGCATAGTTTTCCTTCACCCCGTCAACGTAGATCACATTCTGATCGGCATCACCGTCTCTTACGGCTACGATATGGTGCCATACACCATCGGTAATAACTGAAGTACCGGATAAAACGCGATTGGGACCGCCGTTATCCCTGAGTTCAAATGTAGCATGGCCGCTTGCATCTGTTCCCACATACCAGCGGGCTGCTCCTGTATAATCGGTCCTGTTCCTTGCAACCATAACCATTGCAGAAGTATTGGAAGTTTTAATCCATCCTTCAAAAGAGAAGCTACCTGAAGGAAGCCAGTCGAATTCGGTTCCGTTATCCGGAATATCAATACCTGTATTGGCGCCGAAAAGCTGAGCCTGGTCGATTATACCGGTTGTGGAGGTTGGCGAATTGGTTGCTGTGGCGTTGTGCTCATCATAGAAATCAGCGTAGCCAGGTCCGGCAGCTTCATCGAGTCGGTGGAGTGAAATAATTCCGTCAGGGCAATTCGTAGGCTCAACTACTGAAATGGTATAAGGCTGACTGTATGATGGATTAATGCCGTTATCGGCTACTACTTCCACATCAAAATCTCCCAATGCCGAAGGAACCCATGTAATAAGTCCGGTAGCTGAATTGATTGTCATACCTGCCGGTTTCTGTGTCAGTGAATAGGTCATACCGATGCTGGTACCGCTAGCCTGTGCATGATAATAATAGGTAACATTCACAAATGCGGAAGTCACAGGAGAAGTTGTTATAGTCGGTGGTACTCCGCTCACTGTTATCGTGAACGGCTGATCAGCAGCAGGATCAATACCGTTGCTGGCATGGACCAATACATCAAAATCACCGGCGGTATTAGGTGTCCAGGAAATCAATCCTGTGGTGCTGTTTATTGTCATGCCGTCCGGTTTGGTAATAAGTGAATAGGTCATTCCTAACTGAGTGCCGCTGGCATGTGCCGTATACTGGTAAAGTTCACCAAGGCCGGCTGTTGTGACCGGCGTGGATATGAATGCAGGATTTGAACCGGTTACAGTAATTGTAAAAGATTGTGTAGCATCCGGATTCACACCGTTTGATGCTTTAACAGCAACATTGAAGCTTCCGACAGATGAAGGGGTCCATGTAATCAGACCGGTTGAGGAATTGATAGCCATTCCTGAAGGAGCTGTTGTTAATGAATAAGTTATGGAAGATGGCGTTCCTGTTGCGTTTACATCATAAGAATAAGCCTCACCGACCACAGCATTGGTTACCTGTGTTGAAATGATAGAAGGAGCTACGTTAGCAACAGAGCAAATACCCACACCGACAAGTCCATTATCATAGATAGCCTCTATTTCACTTGAACTAAGAGCTCTGTTGAAAAAAGCAACTTCATCCAGGTCACCTTTATAAAAGAAATTCCGGACACCATTAAGATCCAATGAACCGAAATGCCATGGTTGGGTGTCTCCAAAACTTCCTGAAAAAACGACTCCGGTTCTCTCGCCGTTGCCGATTTGCTTTTCTTTGTCAATGTACATCCACATTGCATGGTTGGCATAATCGTAAACAAGAGCCACATGATGCCATTCGGCGTCATCATAGCTACCGGGAGTTTCAGGATCGTATCCGTGACCGGCATTATCCCTGATAACGAAACTTATATGACCTGAACCATTGCATCCCGAAAGGATGACGCCACCATAATTTCCCCAGGCCCAGTCGCCTTTGCTTATCATAACATGATCCTGGTAGCCAAGTTGCATATCAGTCTCCTCAAGCCCGAACCTGCACCAGTATGATATTGTAAAACTGGCATTTGTCGGAGGGTTTAAAGCCGAAGAAACAGGAACTGTTGCATATTCCCAAGTTGTATAAGCAGTTTCCGATTCATTGCAGGTATAGGAAAACCTTTGACTGTTACCGATTATTCCGCTTACCGGACCTGTAGTTGAATTTCTCGTGGCATCGTGACCATTGACTTCTTCATTAAGATTGGTCCCGGCGGTTTCATCCATTTTCCAGTATCCTACCAGGCCGGCAGGACAAGTTTGTGCAGACACTCCAAGAGAACCGGCACAAAACAGAATAAGTAAAAGAGCAGATCTGATAAGATTTGTTGATAGTTTCATGACAGAGTAAATTTGATTCATAATTTGTAAACGGCGTAAATGAGTAATAAGTTACAACAGAACAATAAATTGCAATATTGCCGTAAATATAACGACCGGATTATTACAACTGTGGATAATTTGATAAAAGGAAGGAATTCTTAGGTAAACATCATGATTTTCCCGAAAGATATTCATGAATGCCTTGTGCAGCGCGTCTTCCGTCACCCATTGCAAGAATAACCGTTGCTCCGCCGCGCACAATGTCGCCGCCAGCGTACATTCCATCAATACTTGAAAGCATATGGCTGTCATCAACCAGGATAGTTCCGTGGCGACTGACTTTTAAAGAAGGCAAACTCTGAGGAATAAGGGGATTGGGTGATACACCCACACTGACTATGACCATATCGGCTTCGATTTCATACTCTGATCCCGGAACAGGTACCGGCTTTCTACGGCCGGATTCATCCGGCTCGGAAAGGTCCATTCGCTGCAATTTTATCCGATTGACATGACCGGTTTCATCTGCAAAATATTCAACAGGCGTGTGGAGATTCAAAAACTCAATGCCTTCTTCGATGGCATGCCTGATTTCTTCTTTACGGGCTGGCATCTCGTTAAACGACCTGCGGTAAATGATCATCGCTTTTTCAGCCCCCAGTCGTTTTGCCGTGCGAACTGAATCCATAGCTGTATTACCGCCGCCGATGACCGCTACTTTTTTACCCATGAACACAGGAGTATCAAATCCTTTACGGGCAGCTCCCATAAGATTCACCCGTGTAAGATATTCATTCGAAGAAAGAACGCCGTTAAAATTTTCACCCGGAATATTCATGAAATTAGGCAATCCGGCTCCACTGCCTATAAAGAAAGCCCGGAAGCCATCATTTTTCAGATCATCAAAAGAAATTGTTCTTCCGGCAATAATATTTTTCATGAAGGTAACCCCCATTAATTTAAGGGTTTCAATTTCCTTGTCGATAATTGTGTTTGGCAGGCGGAACTCCGGAATTCCGTATTTAAGCACTCCGCCAAACTCATGTAGGGCTTCGAAAACAGTGACCTCATAACCCATTTTTGCAAGGTCGCCTGCTGCAGCCAGGCCCGCGGGACCGGAACCAATTACTGCCACCTTTATTCCGTTGGATTCAGCTTTTAATGGTTGACTTACATTTTCCGATTCACGGGCGTAATCGGCAACAAATCGTTCAAGATAACCAATGGCAACTGCCTCCTTATTCAGTTTGTCAGCAAGCATGCAGCGGGCTTCACATTGCGTTTCCTGCGGACAAACACGGCCGCACACAGAGGGAAATGCATTATCCTTTTTAATTGTTTCGGCCGCTTTAATAAAATCACCGGCTTCAACGTACTTGATAAAACCGGGTATATCTACGTTTACCGGACAACCCTTGATGCACTGGGGATCAGGACAATCGAGACATCGTTTTGCCTCAACGAGAGCCATTTCCGCTGATATCCCCTGGTTGACTTCTACATTACTCCTGATTCTTTCAGAGGGTTCCACCTCGGGCATCCTGACTCTTTCAATCAGGGTCCGTTCTTTGGCAGTCATCGATTTTTTAAGATCCTTCCTCCACTGCTGATCTCTTGGCTTATCTTCGTTAGGTTGTGTCATAGGAAAATTCAGAAATCGTTATCCGGCAAGTTCATTTTTATAGTCTTCGGCTTCTTCCTTCCTGTAACCGCCGAGACGCATGAGTAATTCATCAAAATCTACCTGGTATGCATCGAATTCAGGGCCATCCACGCATACAAATTTTATCTTACCTCCCACGCTAACCCTGCATGCACCGCACATGCCCGTGCCGTCGACCATAATGGCATTAAGGCTGGCCATTGAAGGAATATTATATTTTTTAGCAACAAGGCTGGCATATTTCATCATAATGGCCGGACCGATAGTGACACATAAATCGACCGGCTGAGATTTAAACACTTCTTCCATGCCTGCCGTGATTAATCCCTTATTACCGTAACTACCATCGTCAGTCATGATAATGGTTTCATCGGAATGCTTGCGCATTTCATTCTCAAGAATCAGCAATTCCTTGTTTTTGGCTGCAAGGACACTGATAACCCGGTTCCCGGCATTATGAAAAGCTTCAGCAATAGGCAATAAGGGAGCAATTCCCACTCCGCCTCCAGCACACAAGACGGTGCCCAATTTTTCAATATGTGTCGGATTTCCCAGTGGTCCCACCACATCAGTCACCTCGTCACCCACATTGAGCGCAGCAACCTTATGGCTTGTCAGGCCTACTTTCTGCACAATCAGGGTTATCGTACCCTTTTTTGTATCCGCTTTGGCTATTGTAAGCGGAATCCGTTCCCCTTCCACACCGATTTTTATAATTACAAAATGCCCGGCTCTTCTTTTGGCAGCAATCAACGGTGATTCAATCTCAAGCTGAACGACATTGGGAGAAAGAAATTCCTTAGCAACAATATGGTTCATGAAAATTCAGATATTTGAGACGAAAATAATGGTTTTTGAACCAACTGATGTGAAAATCCTGAAAATACGAAATCCTCTTACGTATTTGACGTAATTAAGCAAATTTATAACAGAATGAATAGCTTATTCCAAATATTTCTTCGAAAATACAAGCGTCGTTTTCAGGGTTTCTCCCCTGTTGCCGGCAGACGTCTGTTCAATTGTAAGTGATTTTCCATCAGGCGATACATTCCAAACTTCAGTACTTTTAAATTCAACAACCTGTCCGGTACGGTGCACTTTTGCCAGGGCATTTACCGATAGTGATTTATTGTCTGAATTGAAAGTGGCAATGGATGTGCGTGTTAAATCACCTGTTTTTGTGCTCACAGGGGTACCGTCAAGCATAATCTCCTCATTTGATATCCGGTCATCGGCCCATTCAACAGCAAAGAATTTCTTCACCATAAGTTGCCCGGCATCCTTTGCAATAATCATCTTATAAGGGAGATCGGCTATTCCTCCATTTTGCGACATACTCTTATTTTCGTCAAGAATCCATTCACCGGCATAATTCACGTTAAAGAGATCCTGTAAAGGCAATGAAGGCAGTCCGCAGGTTTTCCTGTATTCTGCAGTTGCCTTGGCATATGAAGGATCTTCGTAGTATACCATGGTATTGCTCTGAACAAATTCCTTAAATTGTTGTCGGGATGTACTTCTTACAAATCCTGCCCATATCACCCAGGAGGCCCAGTTGGGCTGTGCTTTTAAAATCTCAAGAGATGGAGGATTTCCTACTTCTCCGAATAATATCGGCTTCCCGTGTGACAGAGCCATGAGGCTGTCGTAATAAGCCTTGTTAAAATCAGAGCCATAGACATCCAGTGAAAGAATATCCAGAAATTTATCACCCGGATAGAAATTGGAAAACTTACGGATGGGTGTGGTGGGTCTGTCCACATTCCATACCCATACAAGATTATTAAGCTTATGATAGTTCACAAGCCGGTCATACAACTGGCGATATAAATCGGAAGTGCTGTACTCTCCCACTCTTCCGCCCCACCAGAACCAGTCGCCGTTCATTTCATGATACGGTCTCCAGAGGACAGGTACATGTGCATCCTGAAGCATTCTCAGGTAATGGGCAATTGTATCAACCTGTGAAGCCCAATGGTTATAAATAGCTGTTCCGGGAGTCAGAAGGTCCCTGAACTGGTAGTCGGGAAGCCTGCCCTGGACGCTTTCAAGAGAATCGGCAGAAACTTTTCTTCGTGGCTGGAATGTTACCGGTTCATTGGCTGTAGGAGGCACAGCATGCCAGCACAACGTGATTATCGAACCTTTTTTGTGCTGACGGATGGCTTCCCTTACAATATCAGGCCGTGCCAGGTACGAATCATAATCTCCGTCCTTCGCAAATCCCATGTCCGAGCTCCAGATCACCGGTGTTTGTCCTTCATATTTAGCCGCAAAACGCGTGTTCTGATCCTTTGTGTTGGGGTAATTATGCTGACCTGTCAGTGTGTACTTTCCTGAAATCTGGTAGTATAAATGTATCAATGCCTTTGCTTCCGGTGTAGCATCCGGATTGCATGGTTCAAACTTCTGTCCCGAAACAGAGAATGGAATAACCAGTAATAGAAACAATCCAAACCTTATCATATTTGTCAATTTAACTATGTGAAACAACTTTGAAACAACATGAAACAACATCGAACTAATTACTCAAATTAAACCCACTCAGAACAACAACAGGCTTGTCACCACGGGCATCCGACGTTTTCATTCTCATGGTTATGATCTTTTTCTCACCGGGCATAAGAGATATATAATTATCACTGAAGAATACAGGAAGAATTCTCTCTCCCCTGCTCTTGCCGATTACTTTAAGGCGAATCATGAGAGCCGGAATATCTGCAGTGTTTTCAATCGTTGTTGACAGAATATAAGAATCTTCTGATTTTTTAACAGTAGTACTGCTTTTAACATTAACCTGCTGAAGCTGGCTCAGTGCCTTGTAAACTCCGTCTTCAATCCCCCGCCAATAAAAGTTTTCAGAAATCATCCTGTCACCCTGCTTCAGGGTAAGCCTTATAAAATGTACAGGCGACAAAGTTGACGGGAATTCAAGCTTAAATACCTTATCTGTTGCGTCTTCTTTGCTATTTACAGTAGCCTCTTTTTCCCACTGAACCTTACCGTCCATATTAAACACCTGGGCCCTGGCAGTAAGTCCTTCCTGATCTTTTGCATTGAGGTTAACCACTTCAACTTCGTCGTAAACCCGGTTCCATTGTATGTGAAGAGGTTCCGATGCTTTTTTGCATCCGAAATAGGCAGCGGTAGGATCAAAATAATAATCATAGGTCTGCCATACCATTGAAGGCCATGCCGAATGGCTCATCCACAAAAGCAAGCCCATCCGGTACTGGCTTCTGCCTTCGAACATAGCGCGATAACCGTCATAATTTATCCATTGGGCAATTTCACAGAACTGCTCGGCATTTTCAGGTTTGCCGAACCCTTTTTCAAGCAATTCATTGAACGACCCTGCGGATTGAGCTCCTTCAAGTGTGTAATCATGTAATCCCCACATGCTGTTTTGCGGCCATAAAGCCGAATCAGGCAGCATCTGCCGCAGGCTTTCGAAGTTCATCACATTCGGCATTCCGCGCTCACTGTGCAGTTTATTACGGCCATACAAAAGATAGTAATCCTTTACCGGTAAAGCACGGTATGGTCCGCCACCGCTGACAGCACCTGAAGCAGAGTTAGGAATGTAATGAATACCGGGATGAAGACCCGCAATCAGTTTACTTAAAACCGTGTCAATGGCCGGAGGAGGATTTCCTTCGTTTCTTCCCACATATAAAGCTATCGATGGATGATTTCTTATCTTAAGGATCACGTCCTCAGAATTTTTATTGAACAGATCCGGATCATTCGGATCGGGACCGTCTGCAGGATTGGCAAGGCAGAAATCCTGCCATACCATGATACCATACTTGTCGCATGCCCTGAAAAACTCATCATCGGCTGTTTGTGCAACCCAGTTGCGGATCATGGTAAAATTCATATCGGCATGATAGGCCACTGCGATATCATATTCACGTGAACGATAGCGAAGGTTTGATTCGGGAAATCCCCAGTTACCTCCCCTTGCAATAAACCGGCGTCCGTTGATGTAAATTTTGAGAGCCTGGTTATCCTCGGTATAACTCATTTCACGAATACCTGACATAAAATGTGTCTCATCCGATACTTTATCTTCTGTTTTAAAGGACAGTTGTACCTCATAGAGATTCTGCGGACCGTATCCTTTAGGCCACCATAATGCAGGGTTCTTAATTCTCAGTTCAGGATGGTTGGCAGGATCCAGCTTTAGAGTTTTAGATGCTGAAGCGCCGAGCGTAACCTTTTCTGTGAATTGAATATCACCGTAGCGGCCATCCAGTGTGCCGGAAACAGGTTCAGCATTATTGTTTTTAAGAGTGACTTCGAGATGTATATCGGCACTTGTTGTATCAGGCAGATTCAGATCGGAATACACAAAGGGATCCTGCAGGGTAACCGCTCCCGTTGAATTAATGAACACATCATTCCATATCCCTGTATTTCTTCCCCTGATTGTTGGAATCCAGTCCCACCCGATTGAGGCGTGATAAGTAGGGTTGTCAGCACCTAGTACACCACCGTTACGGCCGGGTGTAACACTGGTTTGCTCGGTAACTGCCCCGGGGTTGTCGTTTTTGTGTATCAGAACAGCTATTGAATTCTTTACTCCAGGTTTCAGCAGGTTGGTAATATCAAATCGTCCGTGGATAAAAGCACCTTCGATTTTGCCAGTATTTTGGCCGTTAACATAAACATCAGCCTTCCAGTTGATCCCGTCGAAATTTAACCAGGTATGCTGTCCTTTTAAGCTGTTAGGCACATCGAATTCATTTCGGTACCAGAAATCATCATAGAAGAAAGACTCTGAAATCTGAAGTTGGTTATCGCCGTAATCAGGATCCGGAATAGCACCTGCATTGAGGTAACTTACAAGTATGGTTCCCGGAACAGTGGCAACAAGCCAATCGGGGCATGCATAACCGGTATTTGAAATAGCTTCACCATTATCAGGAACAAGTGAAGAACGCTGAACTTTCCAGTTTCCACCAGCCAGGTCTAGTCGGCCATTTGAAACCGGCGGTTGCTTTTGTGGTTCAGGCACAAGACCGCCTTTACCCATCACTTCCATTTCACTCAGAATATAAGGACCGCCATCAGCTGATTTTTGCATCAATAGCCTTAAATAGCGTCCTTTTGTTTTATGATCAAATGGTATTTCATCAGTTTTATTGGTTCCCCCGGGTAATTCAGCAATATTTTTCCAGCTTCGGGCATCCGGAGAAACCTGCACTGATCCGGAAATAGCCTTGTTAACCCAGTGAAGCCTGATCGTATCGAATTCTGAGTAAGAACCAAGATCCACATATATCCATTCTGACTTTGAGCCTGCGCTCATCCATGCGCTTTTAAAGCGGCGAGAAGAGGTCATTTCAACAGGACTATTATTGTTGTAAAAATCAACATCGCCAATATGCCACGTTTTGCCGGATGTGGTGGAAAAATCAGCACGGTAGGCTTTATAAGCAACAGGTTTGATAAAATTGAAAGTTAAATTAAGATTTCTGGATGGCTCAGGAACTCCGAAATCGAAATGAAAGGAAGGTTTGGGTTCATTGGGATTTTTCGGCCCGAAAAAATCTTCAAAGGGGTCAATGGGTTTTCCGGTCGAATCTTTGGGTGGATTTTTCAAATATTCTGCATACGGATTCGGTACAGCAGTGCCCGGGAAACCGTTTCCCTTTAATTCACCAAGAACTTCCCATTTGGTCGCGTCATTAGACCCGGAAATCTTCAGGTTCCATGGACCGGCTTTCTTTTCATCATAAATCAAATCGCCGTTTACAACAATTCGGTTTATTGAATCGGGTGAATAACCCTGAAAATTCATCATGAACCATATAGCATTTCCATGAATTTCATTGGTTGAACCGGTAACATGATCCAGTACAAATTCCCTTTCATTCCGCGGAATTTCACCTTCATTGGTTGTCATTGAAATACTGGCAGGCTGATCTTCTGTAATAATTCCATCGGTAATTAATTGGGCCGTAAGGTTATAATCATACGCTGATGAATGCCAGGCCGGACGGTTTTTGGCAATATTCCGGTAGTTGTGATTATCAGGTTTAAGAACCGGGGCAAAATTTTCATGGGGATTGCCGGGGTAAATGCCGACACCCAGGGTTTTATCACGGCTGCCGCATCCGGGTAACAGGATTGTTACAGCAAGAATTAAACAAAATGTAACGAACAGGTGTTTTGTTTTCATACCTCAGGATTATTAAGAAACAACTCCGTGAAGGTATAAATTTTTACAATAAACCGACGAACCCTGTATTCCTGTCTAACTAACAACCCATAAATAGTGACAATTGTTACGAAATTATTAACTTCAAATTCTTAACATTATAAATAATTGCATTCATTTCTTTTCAATGCTTTTAACCTAACACTAAACACAGATCCAATATGAATTTTATCTCAGCCATTGCTGCGGTTAACACCATGCCGGCTATTATGGGCATCCGTCTTGAATTTATTCTGTTTGCTCTTACACTTATCGGAGTGGCCGTTTTCCATCACAAAACAATGTATGTAGCCCTGATCGGGCTTGCAGCCATACTTATTGCAAAATACGCATTTACCGACTTTTCGCTTGCAGGTCATATTCTGGGCAATGCTGTACGTCCTGAAGGAGAATGGAGAATTCTTCTCAATTTACTGGGACTCCTCTTTGGCTTTGCGATTCTTGCTGAAATTTTCAAGGAATCAAGGCTTCCGGATATCCTGCCCAATTATCTTCCGGACGACTGGAAAGGCGGATTTGTCCTTCTTTTCTTCATACTTGTACTTTCCTCATTCCTCGATAACATTGCTGCTGCAATGATCGGTGGGACAATTGCCATGGTGGTTTTCAAAGGTAAGGTACATATAGGTTTCCTTGCCGCCATTGTGGCTGCAAGCAATGCAGGCGGAGCAGGTAGTGTTGTGGGAGATACCACCACTACCCTGATGTGGATTGACGGAGTGAATCCGCTTGACGTAGTACACGCTTTTGTTGCATCGTTCGTTGCGCTTTTTATATTCGGAACCGTTGGAGCCATACAACAAGATCGTTATCAACCCATCATAAAAAGCGCAAGTAGCAATATAAAAGTGGACTGGGGCCGGATTTTTATAGTATTCCTGATCCTGGTGTGTGCCATTATCACCAACTGGACCCTTGATTTTCCGGCACTTGGAGTATGGATAGGAATTCTTATAGGAAGTACATTCCGGAAAATTCCCTGGTTTGAACTTAAGAATGCCTGGATGGGTACTGTTTTCCTTATGGCACTGGTTACCTGTGCTTCACTGATGCCTGTAGAGGATCTGCCGCCTGCTTCCGCATGGACAGCTTTTGTTTTAGGCTTTGTTTCAGCTGTTTTTGATAATATACCCCTCACTAAGCTTTGCCTCGAACAGGGAGGGTATGACTGGGGCGTACTTGCCTATACAGTTGGTTTCGGAGGATCCATGATCTGGTTCGGTTCTTCCGCCGGGGTGGCCCTGTCCAATTTGTATCCCGAAGCTAAAAACACGGTGAACTATGTAAAAAAAGGCTGGCATGTAACACTGGCCTACATTATTGGCTTTTTTGTATTAATTGGGATCATGGGATGGCACCCACATGCACCGCATAAGAAAAGCCACCAGACTGAGCAGGTTCAGCCCGCCGAATAATTTATGGTTTCATATTCAATGCATCGTTCATTCCGTTGATCACCCAAAGTGCTAATCCCAGGGTGGCACCTGCAGTTGTAACCAGGATGATGTTGCTCAGATAAGGTTTTGAATTTCTTATGTACATCATATTGATATCCGTAAATGGCACCTCTGTCATTTCTGTGGGATTGAAAACCAATGTGCGGTTATTTTCAACAATAGCCGCATATTTTATTCCGTCTTTCATTATATAGTCAATCACAGGACGGCTTTCATGTTTCAAAAAAATAATTGAATCCGGATTAAAATTCTGCAGCAGACTTTGCCTGATTCCGGTGACCTTTTCGTTTGCCATTATTCCCGGAAACTGTTCACTGAAATAAACCGTGTCAGATTTCAGAGTCTCCAGTAAGATCACACGGGCGTACCTTCGGTCTTCATATTTTTTAAAGTCTTCTCTTTTTGTAACATTCATGTACATGTTACATGAAGAGATCATCATCACCATTACGCCTAACAGTATTCTCATATTTACTCCTTTTCATAATTTTGAAAATTAAGAAATTGGCAGGAGTACTCATTCAACAAATGGTTGTCAGAATTTGTTTAGCATGATCCCTTATTATATGTCAAAGTACCAACCAAATAAAAAATAATTCGTAAAAGCTAGGTCATCTCATTTGTTTTTCAACCGATGAATTCAGTACTTTCAGAAACCAGGAACATCCTAATAGTGGATGAACATGTAGCCCCATTGACCCTTGCAGTTCTCAGATGCCTTGGAAAATTTAAAGAATACAAGCTTCATGTGCTTTCATTCAGCAAAACCCGTAATCCTCAATTTCGATATTCAAAGTATGCTGACACTTTCGAACGAACCGATTTCATTGATGAAGAAAAAACATTTGATTTTATTAAAAAGAGGGCTGAGAAAATAAAAGCCCATATAATCGTTCCGGTAAATGAAAGAATTGTAAAAATCCTTTCAATGCATATGGATGATTGCCATGACTTATGCCGGCTTCCACCGATGCCTGAAATAAACACACTGAACATTGTAAGGCATAAATGGGAATTATATAACTGGCTTTTTAACAACAAATTTCCTGCAGATAAGCCGGTATTATTGAGTGAGGCCATAAAAGAAGAATCGATTAGAAAAAATCTTTGCTTCCCGCTATTAATAAAGCCCAATTGGGGTTCAGGCGGACATGGTATCAGATATATAGAGAACCTTCATGATTTTGAATCGGTGTTAAACAGTTATCCTGATCCATACGAATATGTTATTCAGAGAGTAATTCCCGGCTTTGACATTGATATCAGTTTCCTGGCAAAAGATGGCAGGATTATGGCTTATACAATTCAGCAGAGCATTGAAAAGAAAAACAGGTACGCCTATGCCCGGTCATTGAAGTTTACACGTAATGAAGATTTGCTGGGCATAACCGTTGATATAGTAAAAAAACTAAACTATTCTGGTATTGCTCACCTTGATTTCCGTTATGACACCGTCGAAAAAAATTATAAACTGGTTGATTTCAATGCACGATACTGGAGCAGTCTGCTTGGATCCTTGTCGGCAGGCATTAATTTCCCTTATATGGCTGTTTGCGGCGATGAAATGATAAGCCGGTCAGAGTACAATTCCATAAATTATTATATGGATTTGAATATATTGCGCTTATTGTGGAAAAAAATACCACTAAGGAATTCCGAATTCTATTACGATATTCGCGACCCGGCTCCTTTGTTTCTTGATTTATTTTACAGGGCGCGTTACCACCTAAAGAATTTTATTATTCCGAAGAAGCTTTAATTTCTCAAGCAGATAATATAAAGTGCTGTAATAAATGGCCTTTGTGATTTTCATTATTCCCAGGTTTTTACTGACAATAAGAAAATTTTGTTTAAGATTCGGATTAATTGGTTCCTGAAGTGTTTCAGGCCATATTCTCCGGATCATTTCCAGGTTAAGCAGAAAATCGGGCTTTTCCCTTTCAGAAACCTGCACTGACATCATTGTCTCGATGAGAATTCGTGAATTGAAGGGAATAATATCCTCCTGTGCAATATCTTTATCAAGCTGCACCTGTGTTCCCCAGTTTCCAATGCGCTCTTCCCAATAAAGCAAATATAGCGGGTCAATGGAATAGGACTCACACAGTTCGCGACATGAATCAAACCACCCTTTAAAATAATCTACTGCATACTTGTATTTTTCAATATGGATGAGTTCTGCAAGGTATTCCGGAGTTATTTGTTTTCCGCTTGTTTCCCAGATTTCTTCCGCGGCATTAACAAAAATACCGGGCAGATTTACCTTTTCGGAGAAATGAAGATAGTAGTTATATATAAACGGTAAGAATATATCAGTAGCGTACGGATTATTTTCATAATAGATCTGCAGAAAGTCTTTGTCTACTTCACCTTTTGCTTCAAGCACATGATATTCCAGTCCCAAACTGGGCAGTAATTTTGACGGAATTGCAATGTCATAGCTTTTTTTATTTAATCCCGAACGTCTGTTAATATAATAAAACACGCGATTCTGCATATTCTTAGTTGTGGCCAGTAATAATCGCGAGTCCTTGCCGGCGGTAACAGGCAGCATCATTTGGTACCGGTTTGAAATCGCATTCATATAACCCTGGAGCATTTCAACCGATTCTGATGCAATTTCACTGAGAGGGCGAATGACGATTTTCTTATTGGGCCAGTACCTGACCTGGCTTATCCTGTTCACATCCAGGTAATGATTGGCTCTGAGTTGGTACATGCCATCATAGCATGTGGTATTTCCAATATTTGCGTTATTCAGTCTTTTAAATTCGGAAGAACGGTAAAAAGCGATTTTTTCAGTATCTGAAGTAAAGCAAAGGTTGAGAACCCTTGCAAGAAGGTGTGGTTGTGAAGCACAACAAAGGCCTGCCTCATTCTGATAGTAAAAAACTTTCCTCGAAGTGGCCGCATCATTTATCATTCTTATCTGACCGTGGTTTGAAGAAATCAGAACAAACCGGCCACAATAACGGGATAATTTTTCAGGCAATGCATCCGGGGAATGGTGAATGAGCTCATTGAGAATCTGTTCGTTGTTATATGCAGTATTTACGTAATCGAACAGGTCACCCAATAAAACCAGGATGTAATCGTTGGACTCCTTTACAGTTACTTTTAAATCAATATGTGTGTAAAGAAAATAGTTGTATACCCGAAATCTTTTATGCTGAAAAGGACAATCCGTTTCAAATGGCAAAAACAGGTATTGTCTTCTGAAGCGGAGTAACTCTTTCTTATGGAATACCATTGAAAAAATTGATAATTACTGTTCTGAGACTATAACGTTTAAAAGGCAATATTGTTCCAGTTTGTAACAAACCGGGTAAATTGCCTGTTTAACCATATCTCATTCTAACCTGTCAATAAAATCAGAAAATATTGACAATTCAAAAATATCAATTAACATTGGACAAAATTGAATCAGTATTATGAGCAGCCAGATTATTGCCGTACTAGCCCTGACCTTTCTGATCAATCTCATCACCACTCTTTCGTATGCAGTCAGAATGGTAGGAATCAGGACAGGAAGGATTGCGGTATCCTTTTCGCTTTTTAACATACTTGTTTTAATTTCAAGGACCGCAAACGGATTCCAGGCACCCTTGCTTGCAAAATCCATTGAGACGAATATTAATATGGGGGCAGGAGAAAACCTAACAGAGTTCAGGCTCATCATTCTTTCGTGTACAGTCGCCAGTGTGCTGGGCGGTTTTATGATACCCACATTTCAGCGGGTTTTATCAGTGGCAGTTGAAAAGTTCAGCATCTATAAATCAATTCCGAGTCTGCTGATGCACAGTTTTTCAAAAAGCGGAATCGCCCAGTTGAAAGATAATATTGCCATGCCAAGAACAACTAATCTTTCCCAGATCACAATTAAATATGATTTTCCCTGGAAGGTTTTCATAATGAATGTGGCTGCAGTTGCCATTATCACTGTGGGAGTGCTTTCTTCTTTATATGCAGGATATATAAATCCTGATTTCCGTACAACGGCAAGCAGCCTGTCAGCAGTCATCAACGGCATTTCAACGATTCTGATGTTTGTGTTTATTGATCCTTTCCTGTCGATAATGACTGATGACGTGGTGCTGGGCAAAACCCGTGAAAGTGTTTTCAGAAGATATATAGTTTACATGGTAATTGCCCGTGTGCTCGGAACCCTGATCGCCCAGTTCATTTTCATCCCTTCATCAAAGATCATTGCCTGGGTGGCAAGCGTGATTTAATCGTTCCGTCATTGCGATGACCGATTTCTACGGTCAGAAGCAATCTGCCGGCACAGGCAACACGATGCAAAGACAAACAATATGATCTCATGAGTCCTGTATGTCGTATAGGTCCCATAAATAAACATCGAACAAAGAACACCGATTTAAGATTTAAGAAGTTTTACACCCATGCGAAGACACGACAAAGAAATAAAAGACGAAGCTGTTATAAGAAAAATTCTTGAAGAGTCGGGTTTATGCCGGCTGGGCTTCGTAGATAACGGAGAAGCCTATATAGTTCCTGTAAACTATGCGTGCGAAGGTATGACGATTTATTTTCATTCAGCACCGGCAGGCCGTAAAATCGAACTGATGAAGAAAAATAACCGGATAAGTTTCGAAATTGAACACACGGCAGAGATCATTACCGGCGAATTGCCCTGTTCATGGACAGCCCGGTACAGATCAGTTATGGGGAGGGGAATTATCAGTATTGAAACTGATCCTGTACTGAAGAAACAGGGATTGGACCTTATCATGCGGAAGTATGGCGCTGAAATGGAATTAAATTACGATGAAAATGTATTTTCAAGAATGATCATTATTAAGCTTGAAATTCAATCCTTAACCGGAAAACAATCTGGAATCTGGTAAATGTAATAACCCTCAAAACCCAATCACATGAACCCCATCCTTCTTTTGTTACCCTTGAAGGGTACCCTCACCCTTTAAGGTGGTATTAAGACGTTTCGGCAGACGAAGTTCTGTGGCGGCGGTAGTAGTTTATTGTTCTCAGCGGTTGAAAAAGAAATGAATAATAGAGTGCTTTGGCTGGCTTCATCAAGCCCAGAGTCTGGGTAAACCGCAACATTTTACGTGAAACCGGCATGCTGAAAGGTTGCTGCAAAGCCTCCGGCCATAAATTTCGGATTATTTCACGGTGGAAAAGGAAATAAGGTTTCTGACGGGTTGTCACATCGGCCCGAAGCATAGTCTGAATAAGCAACCTTGAGTTGTATGGGATAATGTCCTCCTGTGCAATATCTTTATCTATCTGCAGGTGAGTTGCCCAGTTTGCATTCCTCTCTTCCCAATAATACAGGTTCAGTATATTCAGATTACTTTTTTTACAGGCATCACTGCATTCGTTAAGCCATTTGCTATAATAATTCACAGCATATTCATATGAATCAAGATGAAGTATGGATGCAAGTTTCTCACCGGTTAAGCTGTTCGATGACCCGAAAACATCCTCTATAATATTAATGAAAATGCCAGGCAGGTTCACTTTGTTGCTGAAGTTCAGGTAATAATTATAGATTATGGGCAGGTATTCTGCAGAAGCATACGGGTCATTTTCGAAATAAATCTTTTTGAAATCGGGGTCAATATCACAATAGGGATTAACAAGGTGATGGGTGAGATTCAGTGAAGGAAAAAGTTTCTGAGGAATTGATACATCCTGGCTACCCCGGTTCAGCTTCTTTTCGAAATTCAGATAATAATAAATACGGCTTGTGAAGGGTTTTGTAGAACATAAAAGAATACGTGAATCTTTGCCTGCCGTAACAGGTAGCATGACAGGATACCTGCGGCTGATGCTGTCCATGTAACCCCTGATCATAACGGCGCATTGTGCAGCCACTTCATCATAAGGCCTGGGCTCGATAACCTGGTCAGGCCAATAACGGATTGCATTACTATCACTCAGATCCAGATAATGATTGGGTAAAAGTTGGTATAAATTGTCATACATCGTATAATTACAGATATCGGATCCGGTCAGCCTTAAGAAATCTGGAGATTCATAATACTTTAATCTTTCCTTGTTTTGTGTTCTCGGAAGATCTAAAATTTTTGCCACAAGGTGAGATTGCGAAGCAAGGCATACTTCGCCGTTATGGATATAATAATAAACTTTTCGTGAAGCAGCCGCATCGTGAACCACAGTGATCTTTCCATTATAGCAGCATATCAGCACAAACCGACCGCAATATCTCGCAATTATGGTAAGAAGATTCTTGAAATCCCATTTTATTAAATCGTTCAGTATTTCCTGGTTGCCAAAGCCACTGTTATCATAATCAAATATATCACCCAATAAAATCAGTTTTCTTGTATCTTCCTCCTTCACCGTAACTACAAGGTCTATATGAGTGTACAAATGCAATTTTTCATTAACAGCATATTCATTATACAAAAAAGGGCAGTCAACAGAAAATGAGGTCAGTACATACTGCCTCCTGAATTTTAAGCGTTCAATTTCATAAACAGTCATACGTGTGTTGACCTTTTAAGATTAAACAATAGAATGAATTTTTTTGATTGGGAGGATTAGCTAACCTACGATTCAGTAACAATGCGTGAAAAATTAAGTTGGAAAGACCAGTAAAGTCAAGGGTAAAAAATATTTAATACCCTGATTGAGTCCTAATTACAGAGTGTTAAAATTTCCTGATCGCCCAAAAGAAGGCTATGACTATCAAAATAGCTTCCTGATAATCCAAATTACCAGTGATACCAAGATACTGAATAAGATCATTGTTGTAATCGGGAAGTATAACCTGAAATGATCTCTTTCGATGCGGATATCACCAGGAAGACGACCAACCCAGTTGAGCCGGTTACCGCCCAGTAACAGGATTAACCCGGCCGCAACCAGGAAGATTCCCAAAATTATAAGTGTTTTTGCCAGATATGACATACTGCAAAGGTAGTGTGAAAGTGAGATTAGGTGACGGTCTTATTTAGAACTTATTTTATTCAATCTAACAAAGTATTTAGCCAGGTCGTCACTAAATTTGCAACCAAATAGTTGCATAAACAACCATGAGCACTGATGTTTTTCATGCCATAGCTGACCCGACCCGAAGGTCAATCCTTGTTCTGATTGCAGAACAGGCAATGACTCCCGGTTCAATAGCCGGAAATTTCGATGCCAGCCGGCAGGCCGTTTCAAAACATATTAAGATCCTGTTAAAGAGTAATTTACTGAAACAGGAAAAGATAGGTCGGGAAATCCTTTATCATCTTAATCCGGATAAAATGACAGAGGTGAATGTTTGGCTTGATCAGCTTAAAGTGAAGTGGGAACAACGATTCAGTCAGCTTGATATAGTATTAACTAACTTAAATGCAAACCAAAATGAAAACAAGCACTATGATCATGAATTTCTCGGTAGAAAGGGAAAACAAAAGAATAAAGGTGGAAAGGGAATTTGATGCCCCTGTATTAAAAGTATGGAATGCATGGACTGACAGCAAATTGCTCGATCAGTGGTGGGCTCCGAAGCCCTGGAAAGCGCAGACAAAACGCATGAATTTTGCCAGGGGAGGACACTGGCTCTATGCCATGGTGGGACCTGATGGAACTTCGAGCTGGTGCAAAGCTGATTTTAAAGAAGTGGAGCCTTTGAAGCGGTTTGCAGTCACTGATTATTTTTGTGATGAAAACGGAAATATCGATAATTCATTCCCGGTTGCCCATTGGGACGTTACATTCACACAAAGGAATACTACAACACTTGTGAATGTTCAGATTTCATTTAACGAAACAGCAGATCTTGATAAGTACATTGAAATGGGATTCAGGGAAGGCTTCACCGCAGCTCTGGAAAACCTGGATGGGATGGTGTAATGAAAGTAATTAAGCTTTTAAGCTGTTAAGGCTAAAAGTTCAGGCAGCTAGGCGTAGTCTCCGGACTACGCTTAACCACCTCTGATCTTCTAAACCGCTATTCATACCTCAGCGCTTCAACCGGGTTGCGGTTGGCAACACGCCATGTTAATGTACTCACTGTAAAAATGGCCACTGTAAAGGCAACGGCAGGTCCCGCTATGAATACCCAGAATGGAAATGGCGTGCGGAAATGAAACCGCCCCAGGAAAAAGCTGCCAAGGAAGTATGCGATTGGTGCTGCAATAACAAAGGATATCACAAGCCATTTCATGTAATTCGAAAGGAGCATCCTCATTACAGAAATCGTTGTTGCCCCATTTGTTTTACGGATGCCTATTTCCTTGGTCCTGCTCTCCGATGTAAACGATGCCAGTCCGTATAAACCCATGCACGCCAGCAGCAAGGCAATAATGAAAGCAGCAGTTGTTAAATTAGCAGGTAAGGCCAGGTTACTGTATGAAGGAAGATTTCTGTAAAGAGTGGCTTCAAAAGGCTGGTCGGGACAATAGGTGCTGAACACTTTCTTTACCTTCCCGCTCATATCCGCATAATTACCTGAAGAATACCGGATGAGAATAAACGGTTTGCTTTCCCTGTCAATTCTGATAATCACAGGGGCATAAGGGCCTGCCAGGTCCACTGCATGAAATTTATCGAAAACCCCGATCACTGTTCCTCTCCTTCCGTCGAGCGTAATCGTTGATCCTGCAGGGTTTTTCATTTTCATTACATCAACGGCAATGTCGTTAATTACATAACAGGTTGAATCGGAAGGATAGGTTGCATCAAAGAACCGGCCTTCGGTCAAATGAACAGTCACCGCTTTGTTATAGTCGTAATCAGTACTGACACACCAGAAATGAAGCTTTTCCGTATCCTTCTTACCTTCCCAGCTTACTTCATTACTGATGCGAGTACCCCTTGCAGGTAGGCAGTTGCTAAAACTTACTGCCACTATACCCGGTAGCTTTAGCAGATCGTTTTTAAAGCTCTGGGAATGTTTCTGCAGTGCCTCTGAGTTATTCAGGACAATCAGCCTGTTTTTATCGACACCTATATCATAATTCCTCATGAAACTATCCTGGACCTTGATGATCATCACACAAACAATGAGTGCAACCGGAATGGTGAACTGAAAAATGATCATGGCCTGACGAAGGAAGCTGTAGCTCCTGCCGGATATCTTACCGCCTTTCAGCACAGTGAGAGGACTTGAAGAAGCCAGGTAGAGTGCAGGGAACAATCCGGCCACCAGGCATGTGAAAAGTACAATGGCAAGTAATATTCCCGTCATTTCAAAAGACAGAACCCTGAAATGAATGCCATAACCCAGGATACTATTGATAACCGGAAGTACCAGGTAAACCAGGAAAACGGCTGTTAACAGGGCGGCAAAGGCAATGATAAATGTTTCACCCATAAACTGGCCGATTATCGTTTTCTTCTTTGAACCGATTACCTTTTTAATTCCGGTTTCACGGTATCTTTTAATGTTAAGGGCAACCGCCATATTAATAAAATTGAAACAGGCAATTAACAGGATAACAAATCCAACTGCCGCTACAATCACCACCCATTGCATATCACCCCAAACCCGGCCATGGCCTGTATACCGGTAAAGATTTTTATCCTTCAGCGGAAACAGGAACAATTCCTGGTTCATGCTGGTCTCAAGATTGGTAATAAGATTTTTGATTTTTTCCTGAACCTGCATTTTATTTGTGGTACCATTCAGCAGTATCCAGGTTTCATTAGATGTTGCACCGGTTTCAAGGGCCTGCGGATTATCAGCAAGATACCGGGTGAAGGGAATAACAAAATCAAACCGAATACTTGACTGGGAAGGGACATTAGAAAATACACCATTGATTTTAAAGAGCTGTTCCGTGCCGTTTTCTTTCAGAGTTAAGGTCTTCCCTACACATTCGTTAGTTCCGAAGAACAACACAGCCATTTTTTCAGATATTGAAATTGAATTAATATCTGCCCGATGGCCCTCGGAAGCAAATTCACCTCTTATAAATGGAAATGTAAAAAGCCTGAAAAAATTTTCATCCGCATAAATTCCGGAAAGTGTGAAATTCTTATCACCGTTTATAAAAGAACCTGAATGTTCTGACACACGCGAAATATCTTCGATTTCAGGGGCGTTTTTTCTGAGCATATCAGGAAGTGATGCAGTGAGGTATTGTTTAGGGAACCGGTCACCGTTAAAAAAAGTAACCATGGCTTCAACCGAATAGAGCCGCTCATAGTTTTCATTGAATTTATTATAGCTTAAAGCATTCCTGACATAAAGAACCGAGACAATGGCACATGTAAATCCGAATGCAAGGCAAACATAATTCAGTATGCTGTAAGTTTTATTCTGCCATAAATAGCGGAAAGCAATGCCTGTAAAAAAGCGAAACATGGTAGTTGAATTAAAGTTATGATTTATCCGATCACTATTTTCCCGTCTAATAAATTGACAATCCGGTGAGCAAAACCTGAATCACGCTCAGAGTGAGTCACCATAACGATTGTTGTCCCTTCCTTGTTAAGATCAGACAATATCTTCATAACCTCAAGACCATTTTTTGAATCAAGGTTACCGGTAGGCTCATCCGCTAATACCAGTTTGGGGCCCGCTATAATAGCCCTGGCAATAGCAGCACGCTGCTGCTGGCCACCTGAAAGCTGCTGGGGAAAATGATTTTTGCGGTGTCCGATTTTCATTCGTTCAAGAAGTGTGTCAACCATGGTTCTTCGCCTGGAAGATGAAATATGCATGTAAACCAATGGAAGTTCTACATTTTCACCTACGGTAAGCTCATCAATCAGGTTAAAACTCTGAAATACGAACCCGATATTTCCTCTTCGTGTTTCGGTAGCTATAGATTCGCGCAGGTCCGAAACATCCCGCCCGTTAAAAACATACTTGCCTGATGTAGGTTTGTCAATTAAACCGAGAATGTTTAAAAGAGTGGATTTACCGCATCCTGAAGGGCCCATGACTGCAACAAATTCTCCGGTCTTAACATCAAAATTTATGTTATTCAGCGCAGTGGTTTCTACTTCATCGGTTTTGAATATTCTGTTTAAATTCACTGTTGAAATCATTGGTATAAAATTTATATGACAGGAAATTCAAACAAAATGCCACTCATTTATATTATTGATTCACTGCATATTAAAAAACATTGATGCCTTATTTTGTAAAAAAATTAGCTTATTTTGTAAAATTATTGGACAGTTTTAAGCCGGTTTGGGTGAAGTTTGTAAATTTGATACTGGATACTGGATACCGGATACTGGATACTGGATACTGGATGCCTTCCGTCTCTAAGGTCCCTATCGTCCCTAAGGTCCCTGAATGAAGACCCTAATAACCCAATAACTTAACAGCCTAATTTCATGACCCCCGGCAAAATCCTTGTTGCTGACGATAATAAAAATGCACTGAGTGCATTGAAAATGTTGCTTCAGATAGAATTTGAAACGGTTGAAACCATTTCAAATCCTAACCTGATCCGATCTTATCTTGAAAAAACGGATTTCGACATTGTACTACTCGACATGAATTTTTCAGCCGGTGTGAATACAGGCAATGAAGGTTTGTTCTGGCTGAATGAAATCAAAAAATTAAATTCATCCATTGAGGTGGTTATGATCACAGCCTATGGAGATGTGGAACTGGCTGTAAAAGCACTGAAGAACGGGGCTGCTGATTTTGTTCTGAAACCATGGGAAAATGAAAAACTGCTGGCCACCCTTAAATCTGCTTATAAACTGCGTCGTTCAGGCTTGCAGGTTGAGGAGCTAAAGACAAGGGAGGTCAGACTCAAAAAAGAGTTAAGTCACGAATGGCGACAAATCCTGGGATCCTCCCCTGCCATGCTGAACATGTTGCAGACCATTTCAAAGGTGTCACGCACCGACGCTAATGTATTGATAACCGGCGAAAACGGAACCGGCAAAGAACTTGTGGCTCATGAGATCCATCGTCGGTCTGACCGGTGTGATGAACTGCTGGTGACTGTAGATATGGGCGCCATTCCTGAAACTCTTTTTGAAAGCGAGCTTTTCGGCCATAAAAAAGGCGCTTTTACAGATGCCCGGGAAGACCGTATGGGAAAATTCCAGGTTGCCCACCGCGGGACTCTTTTCCTTGATGAAATCGGTAACCTGCCCCTTCAAATGCAGTCCAAATTGCTCACGGCGCTTCAAAGCCGTACCATTATTCCCATTGGTTCAAATCGTCCTGTTCCCGTTGATATCCGGCTTATTTGTGCAACCAACTGTAACCCGGATGAGCTGGTTTCCCAGCAGAAATTTCGTGAGGATCTGCTTTACCGTATCAATACAATATGCATTGAAGTGCCTCCCTTGCGTGAACGCGGAAACGACATTGTGCTCCTTTCTGCATTCTTCCTTGAAAGCTTTCAGAAGAAATACAGGAAAGCTCCGTTGCACCTTAGCCAGGGTGCTGTCCAGAAACTTCGGGAATATAAATGGCCTGGCAATGTAAGAGAATTACAACATACCATTGAAAAGGCAGTGATATTAAGCGATTCGGATGTTCTTGATGCGGATGACTTTGTATTTAAAACCACTGCCGGGAGTTCAGCCGGAGCTTCAACATTTGAAGAAATGGAAAAGCATATGATCCTTTCAGCACTCAAAAAGAATGGTGGCAAACATAGTTCGGTGGCGGAACAGCTGGGCATTTCGAGGCAGACTCTTTATAATAAGATTAAAAGGTATGGTTTATAAATCCTTTAATGGCAAAGTAATAGTGCAGCTTCTGCTTTTTTTTGCTGCAAGCGCCGGGATGACCTTTGCATTTTTAAACCAACACTGGCTTCTGTTTATACCGCTTGCCCTGCTTTCAGTTGTGCTTTTCTTCAACCTTCTGTATTTGCTTAACAGTACGAACCGGAAGATTACCTACTTTTTTGATTCCGTCATCAATGAAGATACTTCACTCCATTATCCTGAGAATGTGGGTCCGCGGTCGCTTAACACGCTTCACAACAGCCTGAACAGGCTGAACAATCATATCGCCGGCATCAAGATTAAAAACGAGCATAATGAAAAGTTCTTCCTTGAATTGCTGAGGACATCGGCAACAGGACTTATGGCTGTGAATGAAAAAGGATACATTGAACATATTAATGATGCGGCGCTTGAATTTTTAAATTTGCAGCAGATAAGCCATATGGATCTTCTCAGGCAAAAGAACACGGATTTGTATGACCGCATGGAGATGCTGAAGCCGGGTCAGAGCCAAACCATAAAGGTTTTACAAAACAATGAACTGAGGCTCTTTTCATTAAAAACATCCATGCTCAGTTTTGGCGATGAGAAATATAAACTGTATTCGATTTCGGATATTAAAACCGAACTTGAGGAAAATGAACTCGATTCATGGCAGAAACTGATCAGGGTAATGACTCATGAGATTATGAATTCTGTTGCGCCCATCACATCCCTTAGCAACACATTGTCAAGGATTTTTATCCGTGACAACAATCCGTTGCCCCCGGAAGAGGTGACAAGAAAGCATGTCGACAATATTATTGACGGATTAGGTGTAATTGAGAATACAGGAAAAGGACTTATGCGGTTTGTGGAAGATTACAGGCAGCTTACCCGGGTTCCGGAACCCCGCTTCCAGACCATTCAAATCCTTCCCTGGATTATGTCTCTGCAACTACTGATGAATGAAAAATTATCCACTCAGAATGTTTTATTTGAAATAATTAATGAAGGCGCACCACCAGAACTAACCGGCGATGAAAAGCTACTGAACCAGGTGATGATTAACCTGCTGAATAATGCCATTGAAGCCCTGGATAATGTTCAGCATAAAAAAATCATCCTTGGCATTTCTGGCAATAATTCGGGACGGTTGAAACTCACCATATCTGATAATGGCAGGGGCATTCCGCCTGAGGAAACCGAAAAAATATTTATTCCGTTCTATACCACCCGTGAAGAGGGCTCAGGCATAGGACTCAGCATTTGCCGTAAAATCATGCGCCTGCATAAAGGAAGTATTTCAGTGCATTCGGTGCCCGGCATTAAAACCACATTTACACTTAACTTTTAATACTCCAACGAATGAAAAAAATTACCTTTCCGCTTTGTTTATGCTGCCTGGTCTTACTGTCAGCTGATAACTTTAAACAAGGGGAATTTAAAAAATGGGCACTTACTCCTCCGATGGGCTGGAACAGCTGGGATTGTTACGGCCCCACGGTAAAAGAGCAGGAGGTAAAAGCCAATGCCGATTATATGGCTGAATATCTGAAGAAATCGGGTTGGGAATACATTGTGGTTGATATCCGCTGGTATGTTGAAAACGACAAAGCCGGAGGCTATAACCAAACCGATCCGAGGTACACAATGGATGAATTCGGAAGATATCAGCCGGCAGTAAACAGGTTTCCTTCGGCTGCAGGCGGAAAAGGATTTACAGAACTGGCAGATTACGTGCACAAAAAAGGACTGAAATTCGGAATCCACCTGATGCGGGGCATTCCAAAGGTTGCCGTTGAAAGAAGATTACCCGTAAAGGGAACTCAGGGGATTACAGCTGATCAGATCAGCTCGGCCGAATTGCTTTGTCCCTGGCTGAGTGACAATCTAACAGTTGATGCCACAAAACCCGGCGCACAGGAGTATTACAACTCGCTTTTCGATATGTACGCGGATTGGGGTGTTGATTTTATTAAGATTGATGACCTGTCAAGACCTTATCATAAAGGTGAAATAGAACTCATACGCAATGCCATTGACCAATGCGGCCGGCCTGTTGTGCTGAGCACTTCACCCGGTGAAACGCCAATCGAATTTGCAGATCATGTGAGAAATCACGCCAATATGTGGCGGATGGTGGATGATGTGTGGGATACGTGGCCTCACTTTGTGCATTTGATTGATATATGTCAGAAGTGGTACCCTTATATAGCCCCGGGAACCTGGCCCGATTGTGATATGATTCCTCTGGGTCGTATATCCATCCGTGGCGAAAGAGGCAATGACCGTATGACTCGACTGACAAGGGATGAACAGTTTTCGTTAATGACCCTGTTCACCATTTTTAAGTCGCCGCTATTTTTTGGTGGCGACTTACCCAGTAACGATGCATTTACCCTGTCATTGCTCACCAATGAGGAAGTATTGAAAATGCACCGGGAAAGCTCAGGGGTAAGGCAACTCTTCAAAAAAGACGGCCATGTGGCTATCACATCAGAAAATACCAACACAGGTGAAAAATACCTGGCTGTTTTTAACCTGAATGACGATGCTACAGCAGCTGAAATCAGGATCAACCTGTCACAATTAGGAATAAAGGGAGAATGTAAAGTAACTGATTTATGGAAAGGAACAACGGTAGTTGGTTATCAGGACACTTTACCGGTTATCTTAAGGCCGCATGAGAGCAGGTTATTTAAGATCAGGGGCAAAAATTGAACGTCATTGCGATGACCGGTTCCTACGGTCAGAAGCAATCTGCCTGCACATGAACACCTCAGCCAGGAGGGACAATTAATAAATGTCTTTCATGGCAATGTTCTGCCTGTGCTAACAGATTGCTTCGTCGCATTTACATTGTCAAAAGCATAAAAAATTTTCTAGCTCCTCGCAATGACGATACTAGTCAACCTTATTAAACTTCTTCAATGCAAACCGTATTACAAACCACGAAATGAGAATGATACCCGGCCAGCTGAGAAACCATAGTATTTGTGATATATACATTTCCTTAATTTTTAGCTTGTTTAATAAACATGATGTTCGGATTCAATTTCGACTGAATCCATCTTATTATTGTTAATCGCCCTCCAGGTATAAAAGATATACGCAATGACAACCGGCACAAACAGACTTACATAGCTCATGGTAAGAAGTGTGTAATGGCTGGATGAACCGTTTTCGATGGTTATGCTGCTTTGCAGATCAGCGAGTGAGGGATATATGGCTGTATGGTTAAAGCCAAGCAGAAGGAACATAGCAAAAACAGTTACAATAGTCCCGGTGCCTGCATACCATATGCCCTTATCGGTTTCTTTCAGCAGTGTAACAGCTATTCCGCCAAGCACCAGTAATACCCCGGCTACAAAAAGCACAGCTACAAGAGGCATCTGGATCAGATTGTGGAAATACTTAAATTTTTCAATAAAGGCCATTTTGGTCTGAGGATCATAAGCGGTTCCCTGTGAAAGCATAATGCTGATCACGAAGGCCAGAAAGAAGACAACAAAAGGAATGGCATTAACCAGGAGGTTTTTCTTAATCCTGCTGTTGATCTCAGTGTTATCAACGGCATTGGCAATGTATAGAACGCCCAGAACCCTGGCAAGGAAAAACACGGCAAGGCCAAGTGCTACGTTCCTCAGATCCAGTACAGCCTCAAGCCCGTGTGCGGCATTGGTCCACCTGGATATGGTAAAATTCTGATCGGCTGCAATATTATCAAACCGGATGATGAAGTTCCCGCCGGTAAAAAGCGTTGCCACTGCTGTGCCCAGCAAAACAGTTGCCCCGATTCCATTGATAAGGAGAAAAGTTTCAAATGTTTTCGGCCCGTAAACATTGCCTGCCTTATTCCTGCTTTCATAAGCGAAAGCCTGAAGTACAAAGCATAACAGAATGGCCATCCAAACCCAGTAGGCCCCTCCGAAACTGGTCGAATAAAAAAGAGGAAATGATGCAAAAAATCCAGCTCCGAATACGACAAGCACAGTGAAAGTAAATTCCCACTTTCTGCCGATTGCATTAATGATAAGAGTGTGTTCCTTTTCTGTTTTACCGAGGGTGTAAATCAGTGTTTGTCCTCCCTGTACAAACAGGAGAAAAACAAGTATACCAGCCAGCAGTGATAAAATAATCCACCAGTATTGCTGCAGTGCGAGTTGTGATATCATTAAAATCATATTTTTTCCTCCTTTTTTGGTCCAATTTTTATCTGTCGGGTCAATATTCTGACTTCTGCAACGATCATTGCGGTGAACAGAGCGGCAAAGATCCAGAAGGTCACGAGAACCGCCGAAGAATCTATATGCGATATGGCAGCCGACAATGGAAGATAATCCTGAATGGCCCATGGTTGCCGTCCCACTTCCGCCACAATCCAACCCGCCTGTCCCGCAATGTAAGGCAAGGGTATACTAATGACGGCTAACCACAGGAGCCATTTTCGGTTCACGATTTTGTTCGTGAACAAGGAAACTAAAACAACGACGAAAAGCAGTACAAAATAAAACCCCAGGTAAACCATTATTCTGAAACTATTGAAAGAAAGGGGTACGCTTGGAATCAGATCGGAAGGATTGTTAATAAAGCTGTAACCGAAATACCTGAAATACTCGTCAAGGAATTTCTGATCGGTAAAAGTTGCTTTCAATTTCTCATATTCTGCTGTATTGTTGCTGGCTTTAGCTTCGCGCAAGTCCCTGAACATTTGTCTTGCTTTGCGGCCTCTTTCCATTTTTTCAGTTGCTGACATAACGCCGTGCTCAGGATTCCCGTTTATAAAGTCTTTCAAACCGGGCACATAGGCATTGGCATTTCGGAACGACAGGAAACTCAGAAGACTGGGCACTTCAATTTTGGCTTTTACATCAGCGGGTTGCTGCTTCCTCGAAACAACACCGAACACCGTGAGAGGAGCGCCACTCTTGCCGTCAACCAATCCTTCCATTGCAGCAAACTTCACAGGCTGCTTGTGAGCGATAAGCCTTGCCGAACCATCACCGGTAAATATAAGATATATTGATGTTATGATACCGAAAACCCCGGCAACCACCATGCTCTTCCGGGCAAAAATGACTTCCCTTTTCCTGAGGATGAACCATGCCGAGATTCCCGTAACAAATACCGAAGCCAACACAAACCCTGAAGATATGGTATGAAGGAATTTATTGATGGCAACCGGTGAAAAAAGTACGTCCCAGAAATTCACCATTTCATTACGTGCTGTTTCGGGATTGAAATGCATACCGGCAGGAAACTGCATCCAGCCATTTGCGACTAATATCCATAAGGCTGAAAGGTTGGCGCCGATTGCAGTGAGCCAGGTGGAAACCAGGTGGAACCGCTTGCTTACCTTATTCCAGCCAAAAAACATGACGGCAATAAATGTGGTCTCCAGGAAAAACGCCAGTATACCTTCCACTGCCAGCGGCGATCCGAAGATATCACCCACAAACCATGAGTAATTTGACCAGTTGGTTCCGAACTGGAATTCAAGTATAATACCCGTTGCAACACCAAAGGCAAAATTGACACCGAAAAGTGTCATCCAGAACTTGGTGGCTTTTTTCCATTCCTCGTCGCCGGTTTTTACATACAGAGTTTCCATAAAGGCAATAAGGAAACCCAATCCGAGCGTCAGTGGAACAAAAAGCCAGTGGTACATTGCGGTCAGTGCGAATTGCGCCCTTGACCATTCGATTAAAGAGGTATCCGGCATAAATTGATTTTTGAAATGGTTACTAATTCAATTCAACCGAAATTTATAAAAAGGATAGACCGGCGAAACAGAAAGGGGTGTTACAAATGGGTTACAAAAATTTCTCAATAATTCAGGATGAAGCTCCTGAGATCACTTTGAAACGATAAATTCAGTTTCTTTTTCAGCCTTACCCTTGACATTTTTACCGATTCCGGCCGGACATTAAAAAACCGTGCGGTTTCTTTTGTATCAAAATTAAGGCGGATACAGGCACAATGCTTGAGATCGTTCACTGAAAGGGAAGGAAATTGCCGGATCAGGTTATTGAAAAAATCAGGATGGATCTGCTCGAAATGCTTGATCAGCATATCCCAGTCATTATCAAGGCGTGTATAGGAATTCAGGATCTCATATATGCGGCTGAAATTCTTGCGTGAGTATTTCTTATTCAGATTGAGAATTTTATCCAATTCGGTTTTAATCTCCTGTGTGATTTTGTTCTTTTGATTAATATATAAGGAATCAGCAGCGAGTTCTTTCTGAAGAGACTCCAGTTTCAACTTTTCAGTAATATCTGCACTGAATTCAATATAGCCCAGGGTATTTCCCTTTTTATCGAAAAGCGGGGTATGCCTTACAAGCCACGATCCATTATCATTGCGGGTTGTAACCCGGTCGGTTGTATGGTGATCTTTTGTAACCACCGGGCATTGAGAACAGGGAGATTTTGACCCGTACCAAACCTGGTAACACTTTTTACCGATATAAGAATTGTCTGTGACACCTATCTTCTTCTTGCCGGCTTCATTGAGCCATTTGATCCGGTGATCGGGTTCATAAAATGCAATGATTTCAGAAAAGGAATTGAGAATGCTTGTCCCCAGTGATTCGTCATCCGCCGAAAGGTCAGCGTTTTCAAATATCGATTTGAAGTTATCGCCTCTCATCAGCTGATCGGTTATCCGGTCAAATCCTGAAGGCTCTTTTTTCGCAGGCCGGTTTTCCTTTTTCATGGCAAAATGAAATCATAGATTTTGTACCGTTCACGGAAATAAATATAGCACTTTATTTAAAAATGTATAATTTGCGGCATCAAGATTGAACTATGAAACGAATATTCTACGCTGCTTTTGCTTTTCTGCTTTGTTTTACACTTACTGTACAGGGCCAGTCACCTTCTTTTGAAACCTTCATCAATCCTGTAATACCGGGTGACCATCCTGATGCTACGCTTACAAAAGTCGGCAGGGATTTTTATACAACCGGATCGTCTTTTAATGTTACTCCTGTCATCTATCATTCAACCGACCTTGTGCACTGGGAAGCCATAGCACAGCCTGTTAAAGCATCATGGAATAATTTTGGCAGCAATGCGGGTGGCGGTTGCTGGGGAGGTCATGTGGTTTATTACAACGGGGTATTCTGGGATTTTTTCGGAAGGGCCGGAAGCATGTATTTTGTCAAAGCAGCTCATCCGGAAGGTCCATGGAGCAGCCCGGTTAAGGTGAATGATCCGGCTGCTTTGCCATTCGGACTCGGCCAGGATAATTCAATATTCATAGACGACAATAACAAATGGTACCTGCTTGTAAAGAATGGTCAGGCTAATAATGCTATTGTGGAGCTGAACGAGAACGGACAAGCATCCGGAACGGTATATAACCTGAACTGGCTAAATCCGTCGCCTTATCCTTACAGCTGGGCGGAGGGCCCTGTTATGTGGAAAGAGCACGGGTATTATTACTATTGTTTTGCCCGTGACCTTGCAGGAGGTGAAAAAGTAATGAGAAGTACCGTACTATCCGCGGACAAAAATGAGTGGACAATGCTCGGCGACTTTTTCAATACAACCGATCCGCTTAAGAGCAGCTCGTTGTTCACAGAGCCGAATCACAACTCCCCCGCGGTTATGCTTGATGACAGCACATCGTGGGTTATTCATCCGCTGTATGCCAGGGATGAATGGAAAGGACAGGGCAGACAGGGATTGCTGAACCAGGTGAAGTACAACAGTTCGTACAGGCCGGTTGCCGATTACCCGGTAAATAAGGTTTTCTCAGCCCCTGATCTTCCTTCGGGAGGAATCCCCTGGATGGTGCCGAAATCCGACGATTTTTGCCGTACAACCCTGAACCCTGAGTGGAGTTTTATCGGGTACACGCCGGATGCCACCTGGTCATTGACAGATCAAAAAGGTTGGCTCCGTTTGTCGCCCAAAAGTTCATCATTACCCAACACCATTGTAAAGAATGACGGTGAACACAATTATTCTATAATAACACGACTGCGGTTCACAGCAGCCTCACCCGAAGATGAAGCCGGTTTGCGCATTATCCGGGGTGATGAAACCAAATTTGTAAGGCTTTACAGCGGATACAACTCATCCGGCGAGAAAATTATCGGTTTCCGGTATGATAACACCGTGTATTCTGCACTGAATACAATAGGAGATGAACTCTGGCTAAAGCTGGTAAGGATCAACCACCTTGTTTACGGATATTACAGCAGTGACGGAACTGACTGGAAACAGGTTGGCAGTGGTATTAATATATCCGTAATTGATTCGTATGCTGATTTAAGCACCTTTACAGGTACCCGGCAGGGAGTATATGTTCAGCATTCTCCGGCACTTTTTGACCTGTATATTTACAGGGATGCCTACACTCCGATAATGGCTTCGTGTGTGGCCAATCAATCGGGTACTTCACCTTTAAACACGGGTATCCTCGACAATATACATAATAGCGACTGGGCTATGTATGCCGGGGTGGAATTCGGAAACCCCGATTACGGCCGGAAAGCGGATACCCTTATAATAACCGCCGCTTCTGTTAACGGAGGCCGTGCAGAAATCTGGCTTGATTCCATTGCAAGCGGAATACTTGCCGGTACTTGTGAAATTACATCTACAGGAAACACAGGAACCTTCAGGAATTTTAAAACACCTGTATTGTCGGTAACCGGGCGGCATGATGTATATGTAAAATTTACAGGAGAAAATGCAAATCCCTTGTTTCTTCTTAAAGAAATCCGGTTTGTTCCAATTACGGCTCCTCACGTCTTATCCGCCACAACATTAAATGATTCGGTAATTTATTTAAGAGCAGATAAACATATTCTTATCGACTCAATTGGCGGGTTCACTGTACAATTAAACAGCTCGGTTGATTCAGTGACGGATATTTCTATTCACCCGGCTGATTCAGCAGTACTGCTCATTCAAATTAAGAACAGGGTTGTATTTGGCGATAAAGTCAGAATTTCATATGATGGTAATTTTATTCAGTCAAATGATGGCCTGAAGCTTGCCTCCTTCTCTGACTTTACCGTGATGAACACCATCGCGGACACTCATTCGGTACAGCCTGACACCACTTTTCACATTTATCTTATGTTCGGGCAGTCGAACATGGAAGGTGCCGGCACCATTGAACCCCGGGACAGGCTTATCAATCCGAGGGTATGGATGATGCAGGATTCAACCTGTCCTAATCTCGACAGGGTTTATGGACAATGGTATCCGGCCGCTCCGCCATTGAACAGGTGCTGGGGCAAACTGGGCCCGGGAGATTCATTTGGCCGCATGCTGGGAGAACAGGCCCCTGCCTATGTATCTAAAATAGGTCTTATCAATGTTTCCGTGAGCGGTTGCAACATTTTTATCTATAAAAAAGGATGCCCCGACGGTTTAGACCAGATCAGCCAGGGAATACCTTTTTCATGCGGATATACATGGCTGCTCGACCTGGCAAAGAAGGCCCAGAAAGCGGGAGTTATCAAAGGAATCATTTTCCACCAGGGTGAAACCAACAACACCGATCAAACATGGAAATCTACAGTTAAGCAGATTGTATCAGACCTTAAGTCCGACCTGGGGTTGGGTGATATACCTTTCCTGGCAGGTGAGCTGTTATATGCCGAATACGGTTCATGCTGCAGTGCACACAATGTCGAAATCAATAAACTTCCGGCAATTATCCCGAACGCTCATGTAATTTCAGCTGCGGGACTGCCCGGTGCAGATTATGCGCACTTCACATCGGCCTCATACCGGACCTTCGGCGAAAGGTATGCACGCAAAATGCTGAAGCTGGTTTATAATGTATGTGATTCAAGTGTTATTGAACCGTGGTACAAAATAAACGGGGGAACCGAAACCAAAGGAGATAAACTAATAATCAGCAAAGGCCAGAATCTTGTTCTTTCACCTCACCCTTCAAATGAACTGGGCACATGGAGCTGGACAGGTGCAGGAACATCTGGCACATCGCGAACTCAAACAGTAACCTTTACGGGTAATGGTGAATATAAAGCTTATGTCACCTATACCAATGAATGCGGAACCCTAAGCAGGCTGCAATATTCAATAGTCGTTTGTGATTCCACACCTGTGGAGTCGTGGTACCAGGTTAACAATGGCGATTGGATCAGGTCTTCAAAACTGAGTGCACTCAGGGGCAGCACCCTGTTGTTGGGTCCCCGGGCAGCAGATACAACCGGTACCTGGAGCTGGAGCGGAGGCGGTACAAGAGGTACTTCACGTCTCCAGCGCATTAATACTTCAATTGCAGGAGTTTACACAGCCCGGCCTGTTTATACAAACGTTTGCGGTGCAAAATCCAGAATGGCAATAACATTCTCAATCTGCGACTCGGCAAGAATTGAATCATGGTACAGGATAGATAACGGAGTTGAATTAAAATCCGATTCAGTGACTGTAGAACAGAATGCAGTTCTGGTATTGACTCCCAGACCGGTATCGGGAGGAACCTGGGATTGGTCAGGTGCAGGATTGGCCGGATCAGACAGGGAACAAACAGTTAATACAGAAGCGGCCGGTAACTACCTTGCAAAAGCCGTATATACAAATGCCTGTGGAATTCAAAGCCACATGTCGGTTAAAATAGTGGTAACAGAATCAACGGGGACAAATAATCCTGAAAACACATCGGTCCTGATATATCCTAACCCGGCCGACCAGCAGCTGACAATTGAAGACAAAGGTCAATCGGGAATTCTGAAAGAAGAGATTCTGAATAACCTGGGTGAACTGGTGATTACACAGGACCCTGCTCTATCATCCCATTTCACAATCGATATCAGCAGGCTGAGCCCGGGAGTGTATTATCTAAGGTTAGTGGTTGCAAAAGGAATTATAGTAAGGAAATTTATTAAATCGAATTAGAATTTTATGTAGAGACGCACGGCCGTGCGTCTCTACTCAATCCGCCGACGACATCTGGTACTGGGTGGAAAGCACCTTATGGCTTGAAGTAAGCCGGCTGCCGCCGTTATTATTTGACCACATCCAGAGAGTATAGCTCTGAAGGATATCGGCATAATAGGTTTCGCCATTGCCCTTATCAACCGGCAGCCATACGTTTTTAGTCATAACAATGCCGCTACCATCATATTTTCCAAAGAAATCGCCTCTTGGATTTGAATTTTTATACGTCACATCAACAGGTATCCAGCCATATTTTTCGAGGTAAAAATCGGCCCAAACATGGTATACACCATCAGGGCGAACGGTAACAATATGCCTGGCAGGGATTCCTTTATTTCTGAGCAAAGAGACATAAATTGAAGTAAGATTTCCGCAATCACCTCCGCCTGCATTTAGTATCTGCTGCAACGTATGCAAACCGGTGTAAGGATTCAGATAGTGATAATGACTGGCCACCCATTCATAGCTGCGACGGGCATAATCGAGAACATCAAGGGATTGTGACCAGATGCTGTCCCCCACCCTGCTTATTAAATCGTTATGCGGATCAACATATTCACCGCTTGCCCCGGTATACCATCTGAAAATTTCAGAGGTTTTATCATAGGAATAGATGGTGTCAATTTTACTGAAGTCAATGTTGACCGCGTTTAGTGTTACATCGAATTCATAATAGGTTTCTTTTGACTGGTTCGTACCAGGCAAATGATCAGTGAGAATCCAGCGTATATAGCTGTCATCACTTCCCGGGATATCGAGTTTCTGCCCGTTGTGAAAATTCACATGGGTGACCGTCTGATAAGGGTTCGATTGAGCCAGTGGCAGTATAAATGCCAGTTTTGTCAGCTGATTATCTGAGTTATTGACTACTACCTTATTAATAACATGGTAACTATTCTGGGGTATTTGACCATAGATAGCCGAAATACAGAAAATGAAAGCGGAAAATAAGAAATATCTCTTCATGAAAACTGTGAAACTTCGGTTAAACGGAAATTGCCTTTAAAAACAGGCGCATATTACACATAAATTCATTGCCGGAAACTATAAGTCAAGGTAATTTACATCACCTTCAGAGGAGACAAATTACATTGTTCCGCCTATACTGAAATAAAATACAGATCCTTTTCCTGCCTCAGATTCGAGCCACACCTTTCCGCCCAACATGTTAACCAGTCCTTTTACTATGGAAAGGCCCAGTCCGGTCCCGCCGTATGAAATATTCCGGTCATCCTGAACCTGCACAAACCGGTTAAAAACCAAATTATGCTTGTCACCCGGTATTCCTATTCCGGTATCTGAAACATAAAATACAAGACTGCCTGTTTTATCGTATTTACAGCCGGCCTCAACCGATCCGCTGTCAGTATATTTAAAAGCATTTCCGATGAGGTTAATGAAAATCTGGCGAAGCTTAACCATATCCGTTGTGATTATAAGATCATCCAGGTGGCAGAGAGCCTGCATTTTAAAGCTGATATGGGGCTTTTTCTTGCGCAAGGGATGTTCCGAGAAAAAATCATAGAGTTCGGCAAACAATACATTCAGGTTACATTCTTCTGCATTGACAGTGAGCTGGCCGGATTCGATTTTTGAAATGTCGAGTATCCCGTTTATGATATCCAGAAGGTGGTTGCACCGGGTTGTAATAATATCGGCGTATTGCTCGAGTCTTTCCTTGTCGTTGTATGTATCAGGCAGCAGCGATGAAAATCCGATAATGGCATTCATGGGTGTCCGAATCTCATGACTCATGTTTTGGAGGAAGGCTGTTTTAAGCCTGTCGCTTTCTTCAGCTTGTTCTTTGGCTTTAATAAGATCAAGCTCGGCTTTTTTCCTTTCGGTGACATCATGAATTATGGAGTGAAGCACATCCATACCTCCAATCTTGATTTTGCCGGTAAAGATTTCAACATCCCGTAATGTTCCGTCTTTCAGTTTGTGTGTGAATTCAAAGTAATCACGATGATGTGATAATACTTTTTGAATATCCTTTTGAATCTTTTCTATCGGACTTGTATTGATTTGTGAAACAGGCATACCTTTGAATTCAATTCGGCTCCAGCCATAAAAATCTGTCGCAGCGCTGTTTGCATCGATAATGACTGTGTTGGCCGGATCGATCAGAAACTGAACAGCGGTATGATCCTCAAATATCCGGCGGAATTTCTCTTCACTTTCCTTAAGTGTTTTTTCAGCTTTCAGTCGTTTGGCTTCTTCGCGCAGCACATTCCTGACCTTTACTAATGAAAAGAAATAAAAGGTGATGATGAAAAGAAATATTGAAAAAATCAGGATCAACCGGTTGCGAAGAGTGGTAAGATCTCTGTAAATCGCCTTTTCCTGGCATGAAATCAGGATAGTCCAGTAAGTATTGGCAAGTGGAGTACGGTAGAAGGTTATATACAATTCATTGTGCTTTACTTTTTTAACAACCGAATCGGGGTGAACACCCACAGCTGTTCCGCTGCCCTGATTTGCGATCTTCTCAAGCAAACTGATGTTCACGCGATCATTTCCTGAGAGTTCTAAAAGCGATTTGCCCGTATGGTTTTCATGAGGACAATACAGCTCGATGCCGCTTTCACTTATCAGCCAGGCATCGCCGTTGCCACGGACTTCAATCTTGCCTAGATATAGTTTGCCAAGTTCATCAATTGGTATCAGCATGGCCAGGCTACCGGCGAACTCATTCCTGTCAAATACAGGCACATGCACTGCAATTGCCCTGTAACCCTGAGCCGAAACAAACACATCACTAATAACCGTTTCATGGGTATCCATTAACTTTTTAACATGACTTTGATAGGTTATGTCGGTGCCTATAACGGCAGGATTTTCAGGATATGTGTAAAGGATTTTGCCTTTCCCGTCCATACGGGTAATGGCTGAAATGATTTCGCTGTGCTGGTAATAATAATTGGCCATCAGCTTTCTTGTGGCATCGGAGTAGTGAATGATATCACCCAGTTGAGCCATGTAAAGCAAATCGGATTTATATTCTTTGAAGAATGAAGTGATGCCTTTTGATGCGGTTTCAGCGAGTATGAGCTGTTCATGGGTATATTCATGGATAATTCGATGCCTGATATCCCTGTATATATACACGAATGCGGTAAGGAATATCAGAAGCACTATCGGCATTAAAAGATACCGGGAAACAAATTTCAGATTATCCATTGAAACGTATTGGCATATGTTTTATCGTTTTCTAAATGCCAAGGTTTCAAAATTTTCACTTTTTAACGCAATTTTTTCTGATTAATAAATAACTAGCTTACTTCCGGTAAGCCCTGAGCCAGAAACAATTTTTACGAAATATACTCCCCTGGTAAATTCTGAAGTATCCAATTGTATAGAATTTGTTCCTGTTTCCGCAGTAACATCATTTATTTGCCGGGTCAGGTATCCTGTTTGATTATAAATGGAAACAGAACATTTTACCGGTTTGCGAACAGTTATATTTACTGTTGTATGGTCAGAAGCCGGGTTTGGTGAGCATTCGAGTTTTATTTCAGGTAATGCATACACTGAACCGGTTATTGTTGCCTGGTTTCCTTTCACCCGTGTTCTCATCCACAGATACATGTTGTAGACATTGGTTTCGGTGTACTCATGCCCTCCGGTGAAAGTAACAAACTGCAAATCCTTGTTTCCGGCTGCCTGAAGCATGCGGTATGCATCTTCATTAACATCAAGGAGGTTATCATTCGTGCCGCACACAAAATAAGTGGGAACCTGTTTTAGAGCTTCTGCGTTTTCATCGGTTAACACATAGGGCAGATACCAAAGCGCACCGGCATAAATACCCAAAGCCGCCCATGTATTGGGCGATTTGCCTGCTATGCTCCAGGCTCCATATCCGCCCATGGAGTGTCCGGTAAGGTAATTACGTGCCGAATCGATCAGGAAAGCATTCTTCAATGCGGAAATGCCCTCCCATATGTCGGTTTCAGAAATACCAAGATACCAGTAGTTTCCGCGACCCCAGGGAGAAAGCAGGTATCCGTCTTCGAACGACCGGTTATCTGATGCAGGCTGAACATAGGGGTAGCTCAGATACTCGGTTGAATTGGCAGCTACACTCCACAATCCGTGCAACTGAACATACATGGGATATTTCTTTTTCGGATCCCAGTCCTTAGGCAAGGTTAGCCATGAAAATGAAACCATACCATCGGTGGGCGAAACCCATGAAAGTATCAGGGGCCTTTTCCGGCCAAGATATGAAGCGGTATAGGCCGGTCCGGTGGATGAATTTTTATTGAGAAAGGCATTGTACATGCTTACCAGCATTAAGGTATCCTGGGACGAGGAATTCTGTTTGCTATTGATAACGGCTACAATCGATTTGAAATGCGATTTGAGATATTCGTTATCGGACCGGTCGGCCATGTGAATAAGCGTATCTTTAAATGCCTGAACATAATCGGCATCATTGCTTTTCATTGACGAAACATGCTGACCCTGGCATTTTAAAAAAGTAACTGAAAATAATAGGATTAGCCAGAATAAAAAGAGAATAGATTTCATTGAATTATTTTTGAGCATTGACTATTATATAGACCTTTAAGTAAGGATTGAACCCTTAATATAATTACCGGTTCTTCGCCTATCAAAGACCGATTAAGGTTGAAACACAACAAAAATTGTCATAAATTAGCCATTGACAAAATCTCATCCTATTGAAGATTTTTATTCAAAACATGGTTTGCAACCGCTGTAAAATGGTTGTAAAGACAGAGCTGGAAAAACTGGGGTTGCATTACGCTCATCTTGAACTGGGTGAAGTGGAAGTTATGGAAGAAATTACAACGGAACAATTAGATAAACTGAACGTTGCACTGAAGTTAACTGGTCTGGAACTTATGGATGATAAAAAAAGTATTTTGATTGAAAAAATTAAAACAACCATAATCGAATTGGTACATCATACCGATGAACAGATTAAGACCAATCTTTCAGACTTCCTGAGCGAGAAACTAAATTATAATTATACCTACCTGGCTAATCTGTTTTCAGAGGTTAAAGGAACCACAATTGAAAAGTTTTATCTTTCCAACAAAATAGAAAAAGTAAAAGAGTTATTGGTTTATGATGAGCTTAATCTTACCGAAATTGCTGATAAACTTCATTACAGCAGTGTAGCCCACCTTTCAAATCAGTTTAAAAAAATGACCGGACTTACTCCATCACATTTTAAAAACCTTAAGCACAAAAGGCGTAGTGCACTAGGTAACATGTGAATCATGTAATTTATTCCTGCAATTGTGTAATGGTTTCGGCAATAAAGGGTCAGACCTTTGGTATAGAAATTTTTCTATACTTAAAACACATCATCATGGGAAATCTACTTTACGTTATTGCAGTGATCCTGGTTATTGCATGGGCAATCGGGTTTATGGGATTTCATGCCGGCGGCATAATACATGTTCTTCTTGTTATTGCACTCATTGTGGTATTAGTGCGGGTAATTTCAGGCAGAAGACCTATCTGATAAGCCGCGCTGAATATTAATTAAATGCGTTCAGGTAAATATATAACTATGAAAAAAACAGGCATTGCAATTATAATTGTCGGGCTATTATTAACCGCGTTTACGGGATTCGGTTTTCTTACGCCAAAGAATGTGGATAAAATAGGAAATCATGAGATCTCCGAATCAAAGCCTCAGGAAATTTACTGGACGCCCTATGTGGGTGTGGGACTATTCTTTACCGGAGGTCTTATCCTTCTGACCGGCATTCGGAGAATAGGATGATAGGGGTACTATTAACATCATCTTTATTTATTAATCTTTTAAATTAAAAATATGAAAACGATTAAAATTCTTATAGTTGTTTTGTCTGTGTTATTATTTGCTGGCATAACGAGTGCCCAGGACCTGAAAAGGGTCGAATTCGGTTTACGTTATATGCCAACTATTGCCTCGATAGATTTTAAGGCCTATAACAACGATATAGTTAAAGGCTCAGTTTCATTTAATCAGGGTTTTGGTATCAGGATGGGTTTCAATCTGAGCAAACATGTTGGTATTGAGACAGAAGTTGATTATTACCAGATTTCTCAGAGCTTCAGAGATCTCGATCTGAGTAATAAAGTAAATATAAAATATTTTAATATACCCGTGTTGCTTTCATTAAACACCAACAGGGAAAGCGTGGTCAATTTAAACGTAGTCGTGGGACCCTCATTCGGTATCAATGCCGGAGCATCAATTAAATCAAGCGGGACAAGTAATACTGAAAATGTGCGGGCTGTAGCTGCAGTCAAAAAAGGCGATATCGGTTTTGCTTATGGAGCAGGACTTGAATTTGCTCTTAACAGCAACCATACTCTCAGGCTAGACCTTGGTTACAGGGGCTTTTACGGTCTGGTAAAAATTGATGCCAATAAAACATCAGATAATACTTATAATGTAATTGCCAATGCATCAAGAAAAACAAATGCAGCTTATGCAGGAATAACCTTTCTGTTTTAATGGAAGTCATGAAATCAGGTGAATTATTCACCTCCGTTATGCAAGATTTAATCCGAAAACTGAAACAGGATCACGGTTGGGATCATGGCGGGTTAAATGCCATGATCCTTCTGAAAAGGCCTGAAAAAAAGATCGTCCTTACTGCTTTGCATCCAGGAACAGAAATAAATTCATATCAATCAAATGATTCAATTACCATACATATCATTGAGGGTGCTTTAATTTTTCAAACGAAGAAGCGCTCTGCAATTCTTAAAAAGGACCAGTTACTGACTCTTAAGGAAAAAACGAAGTATAGTCTCACTTCAAGTGAGGAAACTGTTTTTATGATGACTATTGAAAGTCAAATGATGGCTTACAATGTGTGAATCATGTAATTTCTAAAATTAAAAGTGTAAATAATTCATTTGATAATGATATACCTTTTATAGGAATTAATTTATCAAATTCTGCAAACCCATAGCTTGAAGTTATATATCAAACATATGATCAGCCAGCGTTGCAAAATGGCAGTGAGGGATGAACTTAATAAACTGGGTCTGCACTTTATTATTGCTGAAATGGGTGTGGTCGACATTATGGAAGATATCACACCACTTCAACGCGGCCTGATTAAAACCGGGTTAAATGTTACAGGATTGGAATTGATTGAGGATAAGAATGCACTGTTAATCGATCATCTTAAAAAAATAATCACAGATAAGTTGAATGATCTTTCGGATGAATCATCCAAAGTAAATTTTCCGGAATATTTAAGTAAAAAATTAGGCCACGAATACAATTCTATATCGAAATTATTTTCTGATATACAAGGCACTACAATTGAAAAGTTCATTATTGCTTATAAAATAGAAAAGGTGAAGGAACTTATAATTTACGGAGAATTAAATCTTACTGAAATAGCAGGGAAGTTGAATTATAGCAGCGTGGCTCATTTATCAAATCAGTTTAAAAAAGTTACCGGGCTCTCCCCGTCGCACTTTAGAATGCTGAAGACCCAGAGATTAAAAGTAATTGAAGATAAGCAGAACATTTTAAAGTCATTATCATGAACCGCATAAAACTAGAACAGATTAAAGGATCACATTATGCCAGAAGTCTGATAGAAGCCAGTCTGGATCCCCTTTTCACAATTAGTCCGGAAGGAAAAATAACCGACATAAATAACGCTTCAATAAATATAACTGAAGTGACCCGCGATAAACTAATTGGAACAGATTTCTTTGATTACTTTACTGAACCTGAAAAAGCACGGGATATTTATAAACAAGTATTTGCAGAAGGTTTTGTAGCCGATTTCCCACTTACTATCCGCGACGGTAAACTTACCGATGTGTTATTTAACGGTTCGGTTTATAAAGATGAATCGGGCAAGGTGGTTGGTGTTGTGGTCGTAGCCAGGGATATTACGGACCATAAAAGAATTGAAACAGAGTTAATGCAGGCCAAAATTTTTGCTGAAAAAGCAGCAAAAATGGCAGAAGAAGCAAAGCAGAAAGCGGAGAAAGCGACCAAAATTGCAGAGAACGCAGTGATATCAAAACAGCAGTTTTTGTCGAACATGAGCCATGAAATCCGTACGCCCATGAATTCGATTATTGGCTTCACCAAGGTAATGCTTAAAACAACGTTGACCGCAAAACAAAAAGAATACCTGACCGCCATAAAGATGAGCGGTGATGTATTAACTGTATTGATAAATGATATTCTTGACCTCGCCAAAGTCGATGCCGGGAAAATGGTATTTGAAAAGAAACCCTTCAATCTGGCTTTGTCGATATCTGCGATGATTCATTTATTTGAGCCGAAAATCCATGAAAAGAACCTGAAATTAATCAGGAAATATGATATAAAAATTCCTAAAGTTTTGGTTGGTGATTCGGTTCGGTTGCATCAGATCCTGATTAACCTGGTAAGCAATGCAGTAAAATTTACCAATAAGGGTAAGATAGTTGTGGAAGTTCAGTTGCTTAAGGAGGACGAAAGCAGCGTATCCGTTGAATTTACAGTTACGGATACTGGTATTGGAATTACAGCAGATAAAATAGAAAATATATTTGAAAATTTTCAACAGGCAACAAGCAATACTTCAAGATTATACGGTGGTACCGGACTCGGACTTGCCATAGCAAAACAATTGGTTAAACAACAGGGTGGAACAATATCAGTAAAAAGCTCAACGGATAAAGGCACCTCTTTCCGTGTTGTTTTACCGTTTATTAAAACGAATGCTAACATCGAAACAGTTACAAGGGCCGGGAAACAGAAACTGAAACCCAAAAATCTGAAAGTTCTGGTGGTTGAAGATATCGCACTCAATCAGTTGCTGATGAAAACACTGATGGACGACTTCGGATTTATTTACGATTTTGCCGCTAACGGAAAGATCGCAATTGAGAAACTCAATGATGTACATTATGATATTATTCTTATGGATCTTCAAATGCCTGAAATGAATGGATTTGAAGCAACCAAATATATCCGGGAAACCATGCATTCGAGGATTCCCATTATTGCGTTAACTGCTGATGTTACTACAACGGATTTGAAAAAATGTAAATCGGTTGGAATGAATGATTACATTTCAAAGCCTGTGGATGAAATGTTGCTTTATGATAAAATAATTGATGCGTTGGAAAATCCGGGTCTTATGGCGTATGACAGTATTACTTCGGACAGGCCAAAATGTACTGATTTAACCTATTTAATCGATCGTACAAAAGGAAATCCGAAGTTAATGGCTGAAATGATCACACTTTACCTCGAACAAACACCTCCATTGATAGTAATTGTTAAAAAGAGTTTTATTGAAAAAGACTGGGATTCGCTTTCCAAAGCGGTTCATAAAATTATTCCTTCGTTTTATATTATGGGCATACAAAAGGAATTTGAAGATATCGGGAAAAAGATTCAGGAGTATACAAGTACACGAAAACACCTTGATGAACTGGAGAACCTGGTAAAAAAGCTTGAAAATGTTTGCCTACAGGCTTGTGAAGAATTGGAAACTGAACTTGGTAAGTTCGTAAAATCCACTGGTGATGAATGAAAAAAAAATATTGCTCTTTCTTGTTGATGATGATGCGTTGTTTTTAAAATCGCTTGAAATTGAGTTTGGACATAATACTCAATCTACTCTTAAAACATTTTCAACTGGTGAACTATGTATTAAAAACATAGCTCAAAATCCCGATATTATAATTTTAGATTATTATCTGAACAGTGTTGATAGTAACGCCATAAATGGGCTTGAAACACTTGACCGTATCAAGGCAACTCATCCCCATATACCCGTGATCATGCTTTCCTCACAGGATAAAATTGAAGTAGCTGTTAATTGCATGAAACACCAGGCATTTGACTACATAGTTAAAAGTGAGACGTCCTTTATCAGATTGCAAAAAGCAATCACTACAATTTTTCATTATCAGAAAATAGAAAAGGCCTTAAGCTGGTATATGGAAAAAATGTAGGATAAATAATATCAATTTGTGAAATCGTACGTTAAAAGCAAAATTTTCATTGCAGGAAATCATTTAAAGTCACAGGTAAACCGGTAATTCCCCAGTTGGAGATTCCGTGATGGAAATGTGAATTATGTAATTCATTACTGCAATTGTGTAATGCTTTTCAATGCAGTTGCACATACTTTTGTATAACCGGATAATTTAACAATATACTGCTTATGCAAATAGGTTTTAATCACCAGAGTTCCGGAAGTTATCTGTTATTATGAATAAAAAATTAGAACAATGAAAATATATATCAAAAATATGGTCTGCGAACGCTGTAAAACGATTGTAATTTCTGAACTCAATAAACTTGGTATCTCATACAGTACTGTTGAACTGGGTGAGGTAACCATCAGAAAGGAAATAACCACAGTGCAACATACAAAATTGTTCAATGCCCTGAAACGATCAGGGCTTGAACTTATAGATGCCAGTAAGAATGTTTTAATCGAGAAACTAAAGAATGCGCTGATTAATTTGGAACATTATTCTGACGAGGATTTAAAAACAAGTTTTTCGGATTATATCAGCTTAAGCGTAAATGAAAACTTCATTTCTCTTAATATGCTTTTTGCCGAGATAGAAGGTATTACTATAGAAAAATCAATTATCAGACATAAAATTGAATTAATAAAGGAATTGCTCGTTTATAATGATCTCAGCCTTGCAGAAATTGCTATAAGATTACATTACAGCAATGCTGCAAAATTATCAAGCCAGTTTAAAAACATTACCGGACTAACACCCTCTCATTTCAGACAACTTCGTCAGGCAAGACAAATCAACTAATCCTGTTGTAAAAATGAATATTATGAATAATAAAAGGGATGATTTTCCAGAAAAATTAAGATCAATTGACGACTACCGGCATCGCAAAAATGGCAGACCCCAATCTGTATATAGTTCGGTTGATGTAACTGAAATTGTTTCACCTTTCGACAGTTTTCTCGTTTTGCAGGAATCGAAAAATAAAAATACCAATTCGGAAGACGAAATAGTAGAATTGAATACAAAACTGAATGAAGTCGTCAGAACTTATTCAAAATTCATTTCGATTATTGCACATGATTTAAGAAGTCCGTTTACTGCCATATTGAGTTCGTTAGAATTGGTAAAAATGAAACTTGAAAAATACAATTTTGATGATCTCGGGAATTACGTGGATATGGCATCGGATTCAGCAGTAAGGACTCTCCATTTGCTTGATGATTTATTGGAATGGACCATTTCAAAAGATGTTCATAAAAACCTGAATCCTGTAAAAATTAATTTGTTTGAACTGGTAGAAGAGCAGATTGCTGATATTATAACCCTACTCAATTACAAGCAATTATCAATAAAGCATTTTATCGATCCCGAATTACATGTATTTGCAGACAAACGAATGGTTAAAACTATACTTCGTAACCTGATTGGCAATGCTATAAAATATACACACAGTGGTGGTGAAATAACAATAAGTTCATCCGACTGCAAAAAGTTTGTTAAAGTCATTGTCAGTGATACCGGAGTGGGTATTTCGCAGGAAGCACAAAAAAAGCTCTATATCATTGATAAATTACAAAATACTTCAGGAACAAATAATGAGCGTGGTTCCGGCTTTGGATTGATTCTGTGTAAGGATTTAGTTGAAATTCATGGTGGCACTCTGAGCCTGGAAAGTGAACCCGGGAAAGGAAGTAAATTTATGTTCACACTGCCACATTCTGTTTAGAATTCATTTCTATATATCTCAATTTCATTTGAAAGGTCATCGTTGGGGAAAAGTACCGGTGGCCTTTCAAATTTTAAGCTGATCACAACCTGCCACTTAAAATAATTTTTATGATAAATAAAAATGTGGTTCAAATACCTGATCATATTATCTATTATTTCTTTTTTAACCGGTAATATTACCTTTTCACAGGAAACTCCAGCTCAAAAAGATTCCACCCAGGTATACCGGGACATTGAAGCCTATTCAAAACGCAGCAAGTTCACTAATTTCTTCTATAAACTGATTTTTAAACCGGTTGTAAATGTGCAGCCAAAAAAGAAAGCCGTAAAGAAGAAATATAAAAAGCTGATACAGAAACCATACAGTGCGTTTGAGGGAAAAATCATCAGGAATATCAATATAGAAACACTGGATCCGTTCGGTTATTCAATATCCGATACCAGTATTAAACCTCAAAGTTCCTTTCTGATCCATGGTAATAAAGTGCACGTAAAAACTCAATATATTACAATCAGAAATCTATTACTATTTCATCAGAACCAACCTTTCGATTCCTTGCTGGTCAAAGAATCTGAACGGCTAGTGCGTACAAGAAATTATGTACATGATGTCACTTTTTTTGTAAAAACTACTTCAAAAAACTCTGACTCTGTTGATATACTGATTCGGGAATTGGATAAATGGAGTCTTATTCCCAAATTTTCAGCATCTTCCACAAATATCAGCATTGACCTGACCGACAAGAATTTTCTCGGGTTAGGGCACGAATCCTATAATAATTTTGACTGGAATCATGCAAAAGGCAAATTTGCTTATGATATAAAATATTTCATCCCCAATGTACGCAACACCTATATAAACTCCACAATTCATTTAAACAGTGACCGGTTAAATAATTCCGTGAGCAGTTTTGCATTGGACCGGCCATTTTTTTCACCTATGGCAAAATGGGCGGCTGGTGTAAGTTTTACGCATCAGAACCGCTCAAATTACGTTCATACATATGATTCGCTTTTGGTGCGCGACAGATTTAAATTTAATACACAGGATTACTGGATTGGCAATGCAATCCATTTATCGGATAAAGGCACGAATTTTATTACAACCTTACGTTATTCAAGAATTCGCTATTTCACGCCGGTTGAAATGTATGATGTTCAGGATAAGTTTCGTGATGAAGATTTTTACATGGCAGGCATCGGTGTATCAACGAGAAATTATGTACAGGATAAATTTATTTTTAAATATGGCATGACAGAGGACGTACCCATTGGAAGCGTTTTTAGTGTTACGGCAGGTTACCAGGTTAACAAAAATATAGGCCGTATGTATTTGGGTACACGCCTTTCTTTGGGCAATTATTATCCCTGGGGATATCTTAGTTCCAGTTACGAATATGGAACATTTTTCAGGTCGTCACATACAGAACAGGGTATTTTTTCAGCCAGTGTAACCTATTTTACGGGATTGGTGGAATTGGGAAGATGGAAATTCAGACAATTTGCCAAACCGCAGGTTATTATTGGAATTAACCGGCTGACAACCGATAGTGTAACGCTTAATGATGGCTACGGGATGGACGGATTTAACAGTCCTTCATTATCCGGTACCAGCCGTTTACTATTTACATTGCAGACTCAATCGTATGCGCCATGGAATCTCATCGGATTCCATTTCGGACCTTTTCTTATTCTTTCATTGGGTATGCTTGGCGATGAGGAAACACGATTCAGGAACAAAAAGGTATATTCACAAATAGCACTGGGAGTTTTAATTAAAAATGAAAACCTCATTATAAGTACATTTCAACTATCCCTGGCCTGGTATCCGATGATTCCGGGTAAGGGACAAAATATCCTGAAGATGAATACTTTTAAAACTACTGATTTTAATTTCAGAGATTTTGAAATTGAAAAGCCTGCTGTAGTAGGTTTTCAATAACACTTCCTGAATGAATGATTCTCTGGCTGGAAGTTCAGGAAATGAGAGTATTATGTGTGAATGATGTAACTTATTTTAATCAGGATGTAATGGTTCCTGCATTCAGACCAATTACTTTTGAGGTAACCTTAAAAATATTTATTATGCCTTTATTGACAATTTTAATCGTGCTGATTGTTGCCGGTATTTTACTATGGCTGGTTAATACCTACATCCCTATGGATCGCACAATCAAAAGTATCTTCAATGTTGTGGTTGTAATCCTGGTTATTATATGGGTTCTTAAGGCATTTGGATTATTTCATTACCTGAAGGACATACATATTTAAACCGGCCAGGTTGAGTTCACAAATGAATAAATTATACTATAATGACAACAAAAAGAATCTCAACTAACAGAACAGCAGTGTTTGTTATTGCAATTTTAGTAATTGTGATAGCTTTTCTTCTCCTTGGAGGAGGACAATGGATAAAAGAAATGACACGTGGTGTGGATTCAATAAATATGAATCACTGGAATTGGACACAAATACTTATCGGTGCAGCCATTGGATTTTTTCTTGGCTTTATATCCGGAAGAAGAAAATGGTGATCTCATAACAGGATCGATTTACCTGTCATGGCTATAAGTTACTTCTACCGCATGTTCCCTGCGATCATCAGCCAGCAATATAAATGGTTCATTAGTCATGACACCGTCAATGGTTATACTGATTCGTGAATTGCCCTGATGAATCTGCGTTACCACAATACGGTACATCGTTTCCCTGAATTTGTACTGAACTTTAAACAACTTCCAGTCAGCTGGGATGCAGGGTTCAATATACAGCCTGTCGGTCTCCAGCCTTAACCCAAGCAATGATTCAAGGATCAGCCTGTACATCCAACCGGCTGATCCGGTATACCATGTCCATCCGCCTCTTCCGGTGTGGGGCTCCATAGCATAAACATCGGCAGCCATCACATAGGGTTCCACTTTATATCGGGCAACTTCATTTAAAATCTCGGCATGATGAATTGGATTAATCATTTTTGCAATTTCCCAGGCCTTCTCAGAGTCACCTAATTTGGAAAATGCCATAGCAAGCCATATAGCTGCATGTGTGTACTGGCCACCATTTTCCCTGACACCCGGGACATATCCCTTGATATAGCCGGGATTCATTTCTGATTTATCAAATGGCGGATCTAATAATTGAACCAGCGATTTGTCCCGTCTGACAAGTTTTTCAAACGCCGATTCCATTGCTCTGAATCTGCGGCTGGTATCCCCTGCGCCCGAAAGTACGGCCCAGCTTTGTGAGATCGAATCGATCCGGCACTCATCATTTTCTGCAGATCCAAGCGGTGTTCCATTGTCAAAGTAAGCACGACGGTACCATTCCCCGTCCCATGCATTTTTTTCAATATTTTGCTGAAGTTTGCCGGCAGCATCCTTGCATAGGTCCACAAATTCGGGATCGTTTTTTTTCGAAGCAATTTCAACAAACCGTGTCAGTACATCAAACAGGAAAAAGCCGAGCCAGACGCTTTCTCCCCTTCCCAGGTTCCCGACCATATTCATTCCATCATTCCAGTCACAGGTACCTATTAACGGCAGTCCGTGTTCGCCATATCTGAGAGCATGAAGTACCGAACGCTTACAGTGCTCATATAATGTTCCCTTTTCATCCGCCCGGTTTGGAAGATCATAATAGGAATCATCCTCGGGATTTACCGGTCGTCCTTCAAGAAAATGTATGGATTCATCGAGAACTCCTGTGTCACCGGTACTGGTAATATACCGGGTTACTGCTAACGGAAGCCAGAGATAATCATCAGAGCAATGTGTACGGACACCGCGTCCTATAGGAGGATGCCACCAGTGCTGTACGTCGCCTTCGAGAAACTGCCGGCTGGCAAAAAGCAAAAGAAGTTCACGCAGGAGATAAGGCCGGGTGTGTACAAGGGCCATAGCATCCTGTAATTGATCACGAAAGCCAAAAGCTCCGCCTGATTGGTAGTAACCGCTTCGGGCCCACAGCCGGCAGGCTAAAGTTTGATACAGAAGCCAACCATTGGCCAGTATATTCATGGCTTGATCCGGAGTGTCAATCTGTACTGCACTGATCGTATCGTTCCAATATCTCCAGACTGCTTCAAGTTCGCCCCGTGCAGAACCTGAACCACGAAAACGGCGCAGGAGATTCACAGCCTCATCCATATTGCGGCCTGTACCCAGTTTAAAAACGGTTTCATGTTCCTGTCCGGCTGCTATTTCAAAAGTAACCTGAAGAGCCGCGCAGGGATCAATGGCTACACCCTTTTTACCTGAAAGGCGTGAACGCAGTAAGGCAGCAGGGTTCTTAAGGGATCCGTTTCGTCCTAAAAATTCAGTGCGATCGCATGTCAGAGAGCTTAATTGCTCATCGGTCTGAAGAAAGGCAACCCGTTCAGGAAATTCACGGTTAAATGGGTTTACAGCAAATATCACATTGCTGTTCAAATCAACACTGGTATGCACATGCATTGCCGATTTATTTCGCAAATCACCCAATACCCATTCTACATAACCAATTACAGCCAGCTTTACAGTCCTTCCTGTTTCATTTCTCAGTTTTAATACCGAAAATTTCAACTGTGCTTCTGTGGCAATATAAACCCAGAGTTCACTTTTAATGCCTCCTTCATTATGTTCGAAAACGCTATAACCGAATCCATGCCGGATTACATAGAGTTTTGATTCACTTTCGGTAAGCGGCGTCGGAGACCAGAAATGACCTGATTCTTCATCCCTGATAAAAATTGCCTCACCTGCAGAATCAGTTACAGGATCATTATTCCAGGGTGTAAGCCGGTATTCATGAGAATTTTCGGCCCAGGTATAGGCAAGTCCATTTTCGGAAATCACCGATCCAAATGAAGGATTTGCGAGCACATTAACCCAGGGTGCAGGCGTCAGCCTGTCTTTTGATATGGTAATCACATATTCCCTGCCGTCGGGGGTAAACCCTCCGAGTCCATTGTAAAAAGCCAGATCCTGGCGCGGAAGTACAACATCTGATCTCGGATTTGGCCTGTAGGTATGGGTCGGTTTAAAATTCGAAATAGTGAGCTCTCCATAACCCCTGCGGTTAATCTGATCAGCCAGGATTCCCCTTGTATCGCTGAGGATGACACGGGCAACAGTCTGAAATAATATTCTGTCCTCGCTTGATATCTGTTCCCCTGAACGTACAAATATTCCCCCGGGCCTGTCTATGACGTTGGCTTCTATTCCGGCCGAAATCAATCCGATAATCTGGTCCTGCAGCAGTTGACGGTAACCGGCCCGATCTTCGTTCCAGATCACCAGGTCAACTGCAAGGCCTTTTAATCGCCAGTAGGCATGCGCCTGGACCATCTGCCGTACTATATTAATATTGGCCGGATCTTCAATTGTAAGAAGTACGATGGGTAAATCACCGGAAATGGAATACCCCCACAGGCCAGATTGTCCACGATGATTCTTTTTAAGGATTCCCGATTCAGCCCGAAGTGACGGGTTTGAATAAATTATTGAACTTGCAAGCCGGGCGTACAATTGTGCATCCGATTCTGTAGCATTTATCTGTCGTAAAACTACCTGGCTATGTGTCCAGGCCAGTTCAAATACGCGATTGGAGAATTGCTTGTCCTGGTATTTTTCTACCAGATTCAGGGCACCCTCACGCGACGCATGGATTCCCGTAACCATATCGATTGTAGCTGAACCTTCCGGTTCAAGTACTATTTGATATTGAATAGCTGCAACCGGATCAAGCACCGATCCGAAACTTCCGGAAAGGGGCTGAAGACTTGTCATTGCCCCGGGATTGGTTAGCGTGTTGCCTCGACCGATAAACTTCATACGATCGGTTTCATATGAAATGTTTCTGATCTCCGCTCCGTGAACTGCCATCAGGTGGAACATCCATGGTGAGACTTCCGTCGCTGACCTGGGCCTTCTTGTACACAAAATAGCCTGTCGCTCATAGATGATTTCCGTCTGGACAAACAGGTTGCTGAATGCCGGGTGTGCCATATCCGATGCCTGACTGGCCAGCACCACTTCAGCATAACTGGTAATATCGATTATCCTTTTCGATCTTGTCCGGTTTGTCAATTTAACCCTTCGTAATTCGATATCATCTTCAGGTGAAACCACGATCTCGGTATGGGTGTCTATATCATAATCGCGTCGTCGGAACTCAGCTCTGCCTTCTGAAAAAATAGCTTCATATTTATCCGGTCGTTGTAAGGTAGGTTGATATGTAGTTGACCAGAAATCTCCGGTTTCAGCATCACGTAAATAGGTGAATGAACCCGTGTTATCGAGGGTGCCGTCTTCGCGCCACCGGGTTAGCGCCAGATCTTTCCAGTGACTGTAACCACCGCCAGCATTTGTGATCATAACCCTGTAACGTCCGCCGTTCGATAAAAGGTTGACTTCAGGGAAAGTGGTATCCGGAGTATTAAATACCCGGAAAGGCATTTCCTCTTTATTATTCAGTGCATGAACAATAGCGGCACCCGAAGTATGCGTAAATACAGATGTGGCCCTTGGAATTCGCTCCTGAAGCAGCAATAATGTGGCCTGAAAATAAGGATCAGCTTCAAACCGCTTTTGCATTGGCCTTTTCAATAATATATAAGCCAGAGACAGGAAGCTCATGCCCTCATGATGCGCCATAAATGACTTGACAACAGCCATTGTCTGACCTCTGGGTACACGGGGTGCCGTGTAGTCAATAGCCTCATAGAATCCATATTTACCCATGAATCCTTCATTTTCGAGACGTTCGAGATTCTCGCAGGCTTCCTCGGGCATCACCATTAAGGCAAGCGCCGTGGCATATGGTGCAATGACCAGATCTTCACTGAGGCCTCTTTTAAGTCCTAATCCCGGAACTCCGAATGCCCTGTATTGATAATTCAACAAGACATCCACGTTATTATACCCCGATTCAGAAATGCCCCACGGTATGCCTTTGCTTTTTCCATATTCTATCTGCCTGTATACAGCAGCTTTGCAGGTCTGATCAAGCAGACTGTTTTCGTAACACGGCATAACTATCAGAGGCATGAGATATTCGAACATCGATCCGCTCCAGGAAAGAAGAACAGGTTCACCATCAATGGTGGTCAGCAAACGACCAAGAGCAAACCAGCTCTCCTGGGGCACCTGATCCTGCGCAATAGCTACAAAGCTCGATAATCGGGCCTCAGAGGCCAAAAGATCATAATAACTTGTATCGCTCCTCCGGTCTTCAACATTATATCCAACGGATTGTAAATGCCGAGAATTGTCGTAAAGAAAACCATATTCCATATTGGCGAATTCCCGTGATTGCCTTGCAAGTTCCTGTATCAGCCCGATGCGGGTCTTTGCATGTATACTGCTATTCTCAATTTCACGCAAGGTGGGCAGAGGCATATCCGGAAGACCGGCATCCGCGATAAGGTAGATGATATCATCCAGTGCATTTTTACAGTGCGCATCCAGCTTATTTGCCCACAACTCATATTGCTCATCTGTATCGGAGGTAATTGAGTTAACAATTCCCGTAGAAAGCGTTATCAGATTCTCAAGACTCATCCGTAAGGTATCCGTTGTGACGGGTGGATTTGCTTTCAATGACTCCAGCAGTTTCTGAAATTTTAGAATTTGTGCGGGAATTGATTTTCCTGCCTGGCTGATAAATACCTGTAAGGTATCACTGATTCCTTCAAACAGACGTGGTCCGATAATGGGCTGATCCGGGAGAGTAAGCAATCCCTGCTGCAGAACCATAAGGTGACCGGCAAGGTTACCGCTGTCAACCGATGAAATATAGAGTGGCCTAAGAGGTGTCAGCGTTTTGGTTTCATACCAGTTGTAAAAATGTCCCTGGTATCGTTCCAGGGCCTTCATTGTGGTAAAAGCCGCAGTTGTACGTTCAAGTAATTCACCCGACAGAATGTAACCGAAATCATAGGCAGACAGATTGGCCAGGAGAGACAGTCCCATATTGGTAGGGGATGTACGGTGAGCAATTACAGGTAAAGGGTGTTCCTGAAAGTTATCCGGTGGCAACCAGTTATCGTCGGCACCGACAAAGGTTTCAAAAAATGACCATGTTTTACGCGACAATTCCCTTAGAAACCGGTATTGTTTTGGCGTAAGCTTTGCTGTAATAGGTGCAAGGGGCTTACTGATCCACCAGGCAAAAAGCGGAAATACAAACCATAATCCGATTATCGGCCAAACCAAAGCAAATGTCAGGGGAAACAGAATCAGAAGATATACTCCGGATAATAAAGAAACAAAGGGAGATATCCACATCGTGCGGAAAGTCTCCGGCAGACCGTAAGTCTTATTTTCCCTGGATGAGGAATTCCACTCCAGCAGCCTTCTTTTTGAAATAATCAGTCTCCAGCACGTCCGAAGTAAGGCATCCAAACTATAAAAGGCCTCATAGGGAAGACTTATCAGTATAAATGCAGATTGGTAAAGTTGCCTGGCTATTTCCAATCCGGCGGCTTTCAAATGTTGCTGAAGAATAATATCTTCCGGTTTATTGAACAGGTTAACAACCGATATGATCACCGGGGGGGTCACAATAATTCCGATCACAATCAGCGTCCAGAACCATGCATCGGGCAAAATAGTCCAGCCGAATAAAAGCAACCCGATAAGGGCTAAAGGAACCAGGCTTCTTCTGAGATTGTCAAGAATTTTCCATACCGATAAGAGCGACAAAGGATTTTTCCTTGATTCACCGTTCACTTTCGGCAAAAATGGGAGCAGCCACGGTAAAAGTTGCCAGTCACCCCTTATCCACCTTGATCTTCTGGCTACATCCGTCCTGTAGCTGGCAGGATATTCTTCAAACAAAAGAACGTCGCTTAATAGTCCAGAACGGGCATAACACCCTTCCAGAAGATCATGGCTTAAAATACGGTTCTCCGGAAACCGGTCCTTAAGAGTTTGTTCAAATGCATCAATATCATATATGCCTTTCCCTATAAAAGAACCTTCACCAAACAGATCCTGGTAAACATCGGAAATTGTACGCGTATATGGATCTATCCCGGGTTCGCTGCCAAACAGCCTGGCATATTTCGATCGGTTAGTGCCGGGCAGACTCACGGCAACCCTGGGTTGAAGAATAGTGTACCCCTCTGTTACCCGTTGCTTTTTAGGATCATATTTAGGCTGGTTCAGCGGATGTGACATCGCCCCTATAAACTGTCGCGCTGAATCACGTGGCAATTGAGTATCCGTGTCAAGAGTGATAACATATTTTATTTTGGGCAAAACTTCAATATCCCCTATGATCAGTGAAAATTTGTTTTCACCACCCCGTAACAATGAATTCAGATCAGACAATTTGCCTCTTTTGCGCTCATAACCCATCCATTTTTTATCCGTTGAATTCCATAATCTTGGGCGATGAAAGAGATAGAAAGTATCCTTGTTTTCGCCGGGATATTTTTCATTGAGCGATATAATTTTATTACTGACCTGCTGAATAAGCAGCTCATCATCAGCAGATATTTCCTCATCCGAATCTTTAAAATCAGTAAGTAACCCAAAATGCAGGTTTTTATCACGGTTTGCCAGAAATCTAACTTCCAGATCTTCTGCAAGATTGTCAATATTCTGTGAATTCAGCAACATGGAAGGCACAACTACAAGTGTCCGCGATTCAGGCGGAATCCCCTTTGAGTAATCGAGTCTGGGCAGTGGATAAGGTTTGATTATTAGTGTGGTGAGCCAGTTCACAAGGGCAATTGCCAGATAACTGGAGCACAGGATCAAAAGCAGACCAAGTATCCAGATATGCCAGCTTCCAACCCCTTCATTACCGGCCTTTTCTAACAGGCTCCATGTTATAACAAACGTCAGAATACCGATAATACCAAGGTAGAAAAGTAAGGGAATCCGGAAGATTAATTTTTTCAAAAAGGAAGCCAGGTTGTGCTTTACCCTGATCAGTTTTTCAAGATGTGGCAGTCCCTTGCCAACCAGATAATATCCAACATGAGCTGCCCGATCGTCAGGTCCATAAAGGTCCGAACCGTTTCGGGAAAGTTCAATAATTTTATGGGCTACTTCAAGTTCGGAAAACGCACTCTTTTTTGCTGTATTTTCAATAACATGCCGGTATTGGTCACGTGTATTGAAATCCATCGAAGAATAGGCGCCTGCAGGATCATCATGTAGTACATGTTCCACATGACTCATTGATTCAACAAAAACGCGCCAGTCCAGAGCACTCAGGAACCGGAGACTGCTGATGCTGTTACTCATAGAAACCTGATCGGCGGCCTGTTGCTGATTTCCATACTGAATCAGCTGAATGGTCGTCTGATTCAGCTCCGACAACCGTTGTTCGATCCATGTCAGCGGGAATGCCAGGGCCGGACTTTGTCCCTGCAGCCGGCGTACAAACTCTGAAACGAAAGGATTTGACATTGGGGGATCCGATCTGGCCATATCAGCAATAACCAGGATGAGGCTTTTCGGATCCTTCTCGGCAATTTCAATCATGCGGTCAGCCCACGAATCAGCCAGATCCCTGTCGATTCGTCCGGCGGCTACCCGGGCTGCAACACGCCGAAGGTTTTCAATCAGGGCTAACCTCAGCATGATGGGAATAGCCCATAATTCACCCAGTTTTAAAACCGTGACATTTTGATAAGCTGTGACAAAACGTTTTAAACTCTCATAATCTATGTGACCTTCTCCATGTGAAATAATCTCTTTCGCTATATCATAAACACGCGGAAGGCCGGCTGAAGGCCCGTTAAGCAACCGGGGCAATTCTTTGCTATATCCTTTGGGAAGATGCCTTCTGCCGGTACGTATCTGTTCTTCAATTAAATAAAAATTGTCAAGCAACCATTCTCCTGCAGGAGTTATTTGTCGCTTCCCCTTAACGGCATCTGAAACCAGTTCATGTACCTCAATAAGTACCGCTTCATTTTCTTCAAGCCTGGAAAGTAAATTTTGCTCGTGATTTATTTCCGGGTCAAGTACGTGCAAACCTGCCAGGGTTTTGCCGTATTGTTCCATCTGCTCAGTGCTGAATAATTCCGAATGCAGCGGAGGTTCCTCATTGGCATACTTCTGAGAAAGATCATTTTCCCAAAGATGAGTCTTCAACCGATGCAAAGATTTTTTAATTTTTGAAGGTCCAGCCTTCATAGATAATTTTGTATTAAGGAAAAATCAGACAGGTAATTGATCTAGTACACTAACAGATTGAGATAATAGTTGTTGTTGCGGGAATGTACCTTTTCGTATTCTGCTACAATTTAGAGGGATAGCAGCAGATTGTTGTTATATTATTCAATTAAAAAGTTACATCATTCACATTTTTTATGGTTGAATGGCTATATTCGTTTATGAAACACTTATTCATTAACCTGCTCAGAACAGGTATAACCATTGGGATAGCAGTAACAGGCGTTTTTCCCTCTGTTTCACAGCCTATTCCTGCCAATTACAACCACAGGCTGATAATTGATACCGATTGTGCAATTGATGATTACAGGGCTATCAATATGATCCTGTCTATACCGGAAGTAACGGTTCTGGCGTTTATAGCTTCTGACGGCACGCTGGATCCTGAAGAGGGTACCTCCAAATTGAGCGCACTGGTAGATACTTATTACCAAAAGACAATTCCCGTTATTATCGGCAAAAAATTAACCGGAGTCAATCCCCCCTGGCGTGAATTTAACAGGCAGGTAAAATGGGGAACATCGGAAACAGGAAAATCTCTTGTATATCAATCTGATTACATCGAACAACTCATAAAAGATACACCCGAAAGAATTGTCATTCTGAGCCTGGGACCATTAACAGATATCGCTGCAATTATCCGTAATAATGCGGCTGTTTTGCATAAAATCGAAAAAGTTATCTGGTATAATGAATCCGCAAAACCCGGAATCGGTTTTAATTATCAATGCGACACCGCATCTGCACGGGAAGTGTTCAATTCCGGAATACGAATCGATGTGATTTCAGCACTCGAAAAAAAGGATGCCATTTTTGACAATACTCTGTTTGCTTCCTGCAACGGACAAAACTCTAACCTGTCTAATACCTTTAATGCTGTTTTCAGACAACCTGACGTCAATAAAAGATTGAATGAGGATCATTTTTACCTGTGGGATGATCTGGCCGCATTGTATCTGATCAATCCCGAGCTTTTCGACATGAATACGTTTCCCGGAAAGGTTAAAATCAGGTACAACACAGGTTATAATGTTACTGCAATTAAAGAAGCAATTACTGATATGATGAAAGGGCGGTATAGCATTCAAAAACAAATTGTTTTCAGCAGTTTTCCAACCCAGCCTGAATTATTCAGCTATGATGTGCGGGAAATTATGGATAGCGTGATCCGGCTTTACGGTATGGAAGAATGGAAGGCCAGCGTGATGACTGATGAATTTCATGGTCATTTGGGTGTATTTTCAATTGTAGGAGCTAAAATGGGAATTAAAGCAAGGGAATTATTCGGCGTCGGACCGGATATGCTTCATGTTATGTCGGATGCCGGTAGCAGACCTCCATACAGCTGCCTGAACGACGGCATACAGGTAAGCACCGGGGCCACCCTGGGTATGGGCCTTATTAAACTTAGCAGTGATACAATATTCCGGCCTTCAGCTGTATTCACATACAATAAACGGTCAATCAGGCTTACACTTAAAAAAGAGTACCTCGACAGGGTAAATGCTGATATTCAGGAAGGCATTGTAAAATATGGCCTTATGGATGACGGCTACTGGAAACTGATTCGCCGGAATGCAATCCGGTACTGGCTTGAATGGGATCGAAACAAGATTTTCGATGTGGAATAATCCCCAGTAATTTACACCTGACAGCATCCGCAGGATCTGTCAGCGTTAAATTACTTCAATTAGTATTTTAAATTCATTCTGTAATATAAACGCTGATAGGTCTCCGACGCTGTCAGGTTTATATTACAACAGCACATCCTGAATTGCCTTCACCAAATCGCTCTTGGGCATAAATCCCATGATAACCTGCGGATGACCGGTCATAGGAACAAGCAATACTGTCGGGAGAGCCTGAACTCCCAGGTTTTGTGCCAGCTCTCTTTCCTTTTCCGTATCCACTTTATAAACAATGATCTGGCCTTTATACTCTTTTGCCAGCTCCTCAATTACCGGTGAAAGCTGACGACAGGGAGCGCACCAGTCAGCATAGAAATCGATGATAGCCGGTTTACTGCCGCTATAAATCCATTCCTTGCCGGTTTCGTAATTGAATACCTTTTGTTTGAAATCCTCCTTACTGAGATGGATTATGGTTATTTCAGGTTCAGCGGCAGCAGTCTTTTGGACAGTTGTTCCCGATTGCGCCTTTGACGGATCACCGGCATGACATCCGGCCATTGCTATAACAGCAAAAGAAACGATAAGAATATGCCTTTTCATTTTTAAATTTTTATTTAAAGTACTTCCGCTAAGCATCGTAGTTTACAACTACGCTTAATAGCGGGGTATCAACATTGCCCCCGGCTGCAGGGACTGTTTATCAGAAAGAAACCCATTAATCCGCCCCACAACATGCTCATGTATGGATTGCTTGTAATGGCACAGGTTCCGGATTTGCAGCCGACATAATAATAATAAAGGAATCCCAGGAGGCTTCCGGCAACGATAGCCAGAAAAGGCCTCCAGAATTTCCATGATTTGAAGAAAAGTTTGATGCTTTCTTTCATGAGCTTACGATTTGCTCAACGTTTCCTTTTTCCTGGAAGTCAGTCCAAGCACTGAATAAAGCGGGCAAAAGCTGACGGCGCTTGTTAACAGCAGGATCGCTCCGACTATTACAGCAACAATTGCCAGTGTTCCGGTTACAACTTTTGCAAAAAGTAAACCTACAAGCACAGCGGCCAAAATAATCCGCACCACTTTGTCGATACTGCCTACATTCTTTTTCATGATATTAATTGTTTTATGTTTGAGAATTCTGTTTGAGCTTTGACGTTTGATGTTTTTTGTTTTTTGTTCAGAAGTTTGGATGTTCTAATGTTTGGATGTTTAGATGCTTAGATGTTAGAACTAACTGACTGATAGTCTAATAGCCTAATAGCCTAACAAGCTAAAACCTGCTTCATCAGAAAGTCCTTCGTTTTCACCCCGACAAACCGGTTCACTTCAACACCATTTTTAAAGAGGACCATTGTGGGGATACCCCGGATTTTGAATCGGGTGGCCAGGGACTGAAATTCTTCGACATTCACCTTACCGATGTAAGAATTTCCTTTTAGTTCCCCTGCCATTTCGTTAAGTACCGGTGCCATTATCCTGCACGGGCCGCACCACGCAGCCCAGAAATCCACTAGCACTATCTTGTTCTTCGTCTGGTGCTGAAAATTCTTATCGGTTAAGGTTATGATCTTCTCATGATCAGCGGCAAGAGGGATGTTTTTCATCTTTGCCTTCGCCCTTAATACAAGGAAAAAGAAAACCGCAGCAACGGCACCTGTTATAATGAGAAAAGTATTCATTGTTTTATGGTTATAATGCTATGGTATGAATCGTAACAGGATACTCAACTTCCAGCAGGGCTTTTACCATTTCGGGCGTTTGCACTTCGGATGTGGCGTTAAGTACCTTTCCGTTCTTATAAAAAACAAGGAAAGGAAGAGTATTTATTTCTTTATCCCGGGTTAGATTCCGTATCGCATGTGATTCAGGATTAATAAATTCAATATCAAAAAATTTTACATGCGGAAACTCGCTTTCAAGCTCTTCAGCTATCCGGTAAACCGGTATACACGCCTGGTTCATGCTTCCGCAAACAATTACTGCGTTTTCATATTCATGGATGGCTTTTTGATATTCAGCATCCGTTTCGATATGAGTTAAGTTTGTGTACAACATAAAATCGTTAACTATCTGTTTGATTTCTGATACAAAGTTAACCTGATTGAACATCCCTTTTTAAAACCAGACCCTGTCAGGCCTTAAGTTCAAAATTGAAAACCGACAACTTTTTTATTGATTTCAATTAACTTTAGGGTTTTATATCCATATTTCATGAAGACTATTTTGGAAACCGATCAGGATTTCATTTGCGACATACAAGCCCCGTGCTTTCAGATGCTCAGTCCCGTTGAAGTGGAACTGGTGAGAGGAAGCAAAACACAGGTGGTTTTCCGTAAAGGTGATAATCTGACAAAGCAGGGAGCTTTTGCTTCATATGTGTTGTTCATCATTAAAGGATATGCAAAACAGTATCTTGAAAGCAATGGTACTGTCAATTATAATCTCCGGATTATCAAACCGGGTGAATTCATTGGACTTTCAGCTGTTTTTGGCAAGAACACCTTCAATTATTCCTCTGTTGCATTAATGGAATGCCAGGTATATTTAATTGAAAAAGAAGCCATAGCAACAATCTCCCGTCAGAACGGCCCGTTTGCCTTTACAATCATTAAACGGTATTGCGAACAAAATGCCGATTTGTTTGGGATCGTGCAAAATCTGAATTATAAACAGATGAACGGTAGGCTTGCGGATACACTGCTTTATCTGGAAAACATTAAACAGGAAAATCCGGCGATATTCCAGATGCTTTCACGAAAAGATGTTGCTGAATTTTCGGGCATATCAACCGAGAGTGCGGTGAAACTGCTGAAAACGTTTGAGAAAGACGGGTTAATAGTTTTGAATGAAAAAGATATCATAATCACCAATACTGCAGCCCTCGAAGAGATCAGCAAAAAGGGATGATCCGGTTCTGTTTAAAACTTTCCTTCAAAACAGGTATCTAAAAAGGATGCAAAAAATGCATATGAATTGATATTTTTGATTTATTTGTACTTCTTAATTGCGTGAAACCCACTGTGTGATCACTTAGCTCATTTGGCCTGTAAATGGAGGAAAGAACGAATAACAGCATTATAACGGTTGAGCATCTTACCCATGCTTTCGGAGACAAAAAAGTTCTAGACGATATCAATCTTAACATCAGAAAAGGAGAATTCATTACAATTCTCGGGCCTTCCGGATGCGGAAAGACCACACTGATGAGGCTTATTGGAGGTTTTCTTAAAGCCACCGAAGGCAGGATCACAATCGCCGGTGAGGATATGACCTTTACCCCGCCCTATCTAAGGCCCGTGAATACAGTGTTTCAGCGTTATGCACTCTTCCCGCACCTGAATGTGTATAACAACATCGCTTTCGGGCTGAAATTGAAAAAGCTTCCTGAAGCCGAAATCCGTAAAAAGGTGGATCATGTACTGAAAATAGTCACCATGACTGACTATGAAGAAAGAGACGTGGATACCCTTTCAGGCGGACAGCAACAGCGGGTTGCCATTGCAAGGGCCATTGTGAATGAACCGGAAGTGTTACTTCTGGATGAGCCGCTTGCCGCACTGGATCTGAAAATGCGGAAAGACATGCAGATGGAAATCAAGGCCATGCACAAAAAGCTGGGCATAACCTTTGTGTATGTGACGCACGACCAGGAAGAAGCACTCACACTGAGTGATACCATCGTTGTGATGAGGGACGGAGTCATACAGCAAATCGGTACGCCAACCCAGATTTACAATGAACCACAGAATTCGTTTGTTGCCGATTTTATTGGAGAAAGCAATATTCTGAACGGGATCATGATCCACGATTGTCTCGTTGAATTTGCCGGAAGGCAGTTTGATTGTGTAGACAAGGGGTTTGCAGCAAATGAAGAAGTGGATGCGGTTATCCGGCCTGAAGACATCTATATCTTCGACAAACTTGAAGGGGCCCAGTTTACCGGACAGGTAACATCGAGCATATTCAAAGGGGTGCATTACGAAATGATGGTTACCACGCCTGAAGGATACGAATTCATGGTGCAGGATTATAACTGTTTTGATGCCGGAGATACGGTGGGAATGAGGATCAAGCCGTTCGACATCCAGGTCATGAAAAAGGAAAGGCTGTGCAACACTTTTGCAGGGGAAGTTGTAGATAAAAATCATGTGCGATTCCTTGAAAATGTTTTTGAATGCAGCGATACACGGGGACTGGAAAGCGGAACGGAAGTGAAGGTGAAAATTGATTTCCGTGATATCGTATTGCATGACAATGAGGAAGACGGCATGATCAGCGGATCGGTGAGTTTTATCCTGTACAAAGGGAATCACTACCATCTTACCGTTCTCACACCTGAAAACGAACATATATATCTTGATACCAATGATATCTGGGACGATGGCGACCATGTGGGTGTCAGCATTGCTCCCGGATGCATAAATATAGAAGCATAACCGGCCATGCGAAGAAAAGTACAGTCCTTTCTCGGACGAAGAAGAAACTGGTCCATTCCCTATGCGCTGTTTCTCCTTTTCTTTGTGCTGGTGCCTTTAGCGCTGATTGTATTCTATGCCTTCACGGATGACTCGGGCGGATTCACACTAGATAATTTTAAAAAATTCACGATGCACAGGGAGGCAGTCAATATCCTGGTGTATTCTATTGGCATTGCCATGATCACCACCATACTGTGCCTTCTCATTGGTTATCCGGCAGCCTTCCTGCTCAGCAGGATGAATTCGCGCTGGACAAGCCTTCTCGTAACGTTGTTCATCCTTCCGATGTGGATCAACTTCCTGATCAGGACACTGGCCAC
>DATGXG010000042.1 GCA_035299085.1 Bacteroidales bacterium
TCTTCATTTCTTCATTCCTTCATTCCTTCATTCCTTCATTCCTTCATTCCTTCATTCCTTCATTCCTTCATTCCTTCATTTCTTCATTTCTTCATTTCTTCATTTCTTCATTTCTTCATTTCTTCATTCCTTCATTCCTTCATTGAAAGCGCCCCGGTTGGACAAGATACAGCGCATTTTGCAGCCGCATGCGAAAGACTTTCATTAAAACTTTTGCCCAGCGATGGCGTAATGACCACATCAAATCCCCGCCCTTCAAAGGCTAAGCCGAATTTTTCCCCTTCATGCACGCTTATATCCACACAAAGCCCACATTTGATGCACTTTTCGGGTTCATAAACAAGAAGATCATGCTGAACCTGTTTGGTCATGATTTTACGATCGCCTGCCATAAATTTTTTGCGGTCGACCTGGTATGCATCAGCATGCATACGGAGCAGGCAGCTATCCTGTTTGCGGCAGTCGCAATGCATGCAACGCAGTGCTTCTCTTGTGGCGTTAGAAGCAGTAAAACCAGTTTTGAGGTCAGCATTGGTTTCAAGGCGGGATATTCTGCTTGCTTCTTTCAAATACTCTTCTATTTCTTCAGGCAACAACCGGTCAAATCTCGAATTGAACATTTTCCCGGGTTTATCATAGGATTCCCCTTGAAGATATTGATGCACAGCCATAGCAGCAGTTTTACCCTGTGCCCCTGATCGTACTGCCATTTTGTGAGGCCTTACAGCACTTCCGCAAACAAAAATACCGGGTACTGAAGCCGACATATTTTTTTCGTTTACTTCAAACCCTGTGTTATTCGTGGTTACAACGTCTCTCAGTATTGTTTCCGTTTTTATATCTCCGGTGGCCAGCACGATGGCATCATAGGTTCCCCGGATACGGGTATCAAAATATTCCGGGGTAATCAGGGTATTGCAATATAGAGTGGCTCCCATTGACATCAGAATGGTTACCTCATGATCAATGATTTCTTTAGGAAGGATTTCTTCTGAAATAACATATCTCAGGGTTCCTCCCGTCAGTGCTGATTTCTCAAAAATGTCGCATGAATGGCCCAGTCGCAACAGGTAATACGCCGTGGATAATCCGGCTGGCCCGCTTCCTATCACGGCTACTTTTTTGCCTGAATTAAATTCCTTTTCGTTTCGCTTGTTTGATATAGATTCTGCAACAAGATCTTTTCCTGTTGCCGCTGTAAATCTTTTTAAGGTACAAACGGAAACGGCTTCATCAGCTTGTTTCCGCCTGCAGGCTTTCTCACAGGGCGCCGGGCATATATAACCCAGCACATAAGGCAGGGCAATATCTTCTTTTACTACGGTAAGCGCTTCGGTAAAACGGCCTTCAGCAATTAGCCGGTTCATCAGGGGAATATTCATGCCTGCGGGACATCCGAGACTACATGGCGCTTCACAATCGCCCGAATGATCGCTTAATAGCAGTTCAAGGGCCTGGCGCCGGGTTGTTTTTACATCCTCATCACCGGCCGATATATCCATGCCGTCAGCTACAGTTACAGCACAAGAGGGTACAATGGACTTCGTTTTATTGTCCTTCACCACACACACCATGCACGAAGGGTGATTTCCATATCCCTTAAGATAACACATGGAGGGAATATGAATCCCGGCTCTCCCGGCTGCTTCAAGAATGGAAATACCTTCCTCTGCCTGTATTTCAATATGGTCTATCTTCAGACGGATCATGCTATTGTGTAATTATTGCGGTTACCGGACATATGCCGCGGCATATATCGCATTTGATGCATTTTTCATTATCAATATAGTGTACTTCATAAGGCTTCGCTTCAATGGCATCCGAAGGACACCGCTGGGCACATTTGGTGCAACCGATGCATTCATCCGTCACTGTATACTTAATAAGATCTTTGCATTTGCCGGTCGGACAATGACCCTGTATATGGGCCATGTATTCTTCCCTGAAATACCTTATGGTGGTGAGAACCGGGTTGGGGGCTGATTTTCCGAGTCCGCACATACTTCCTGATTTGGTACTCTGTCCCAGTTCTTCAAGAAGGTTGATATCGGCTTCTGTACCCTTACCTGTGCAGATCTTTTCAAGGATTTGCAGCATCCGCGTGGTGCCGATACGGCAGAATGTGCAGCGGCCGCACGACTGGTTCTGGGTGAACGACAAAAAGTACCGGGCAATGTCGACCATACAATCGGTATCATCCAGAACGATAAGGCCTCCCGAGCCCATCATGGCGCCGGCTTCTTTCAATGAAGCATAGTCAATGGGAATATCAGCCATTGAAGCCGGGATACATCCTCCCGATGGCCCGCCGATCTGAATGGCTTTGAATTTTCTGCCATTGGCCACACCTCCTCCGATACCTTCTACAATCTGGCGGATCGTGATGCCCATGGGGACTTCGATAAGGCCGCCGCGATTTACTTTTCCGGCCAGCGCGAATACTTTGGTACCCTTGCTGTTTTCAGTGCCGGTATTGCTGAATGCCTCGTATCCTTTTCTGATGATCCAGGGCACAAGCGACAGAGTTTCCACATTGTTGATAAGGGTTGGTTTTCCCCATAATCCTTTCTCGGCAGGGTAGGGCGGCCGCATAGTAGGAAGACCCCTTTTGCCTTCAATTGAGGCAATCAGCGCCGTTTCTTCACCACATACAAACGCACCGGCACCTTCAAAAATGCTGATTGAAAAACTGAATGCACTGTTCAGGACAGTATTTCCTAAAATACCTTCCTGGTAGCAAATCTCAATCGCTTCACGTATTCTTTTCACAGCCAGGGGATATTCAGCCCTGATATAGAAAATTCCTTTACCCGCACCGGCAGCATATGCGGCAATCATCATTCCTTCAATAATACGGAATGGATAGGATTCAAGCAACATCCGGTCCATAAATGCTCCCGGGTCGCCCTCATCACCGTTACAGATCATATACTTTATATCAGAAACGGCATCACTGACAAGTTTCCACTTTATGGCGGAAGGGAAACCGGCTCCCCCTCTGCCTCTCAGGCCACTGTTTGAAATGATTTCAATTACTTCGGAAGGGTTGTGATCCCGCAGGCATTTTTCAAGTGCCCTGAAACCTCCTTTATTCCTGTATTCTTTAATATCACCGGGTTTCAGCTCACCCCGGTACTCTGTGGCAATGCTGATTTGTGATTCAAGAAACTGAGAAAACAAGGTTTCTTTGTTTCCCGGATCAAAGTAGGTGAATGTTTTGGGAATTTCAGCATTCACCATCGAATCAAAGAAATTATAAATCCCTGACCTGGCTTTATCCATCATATTAGCCGGTTTGAAGTGGCTTTTGATTACCTCGCGCACTTCTTCAGGTTTAATTTTGGCATATACTGCCGGCGCTTCTCCTTCTTTGTGAATTTCAAGAATGGGCACCTGGTTGCAAATTCCTACACAGCCTACCTGTTTCACATCCACCTGGATATTATGCTGTTGAAGGGTTTCTTCAAGGGCTGTTTTAACAGCCTGGCTCCCACTGGCAATGCAGCACGATCCTAATCCTATGCGAATCTCACCTTGCAAACGTTCAGGCTTCAGCGAATGAGCCGAAGGGATGACAACCGAAGGGGTTTCACGATTAAGAAAGTTATGGATGACCTCTTCCACCTGCCCTGAACTCACATGACCATATGTTATATCATCAATCTGCACTACCGGGGCCAGGGTGCAGCATCCCAGGCAGGCTACTTTTTCGAGTGTAAACAATTTGCCGGTATCGGTATCTTCATTCTTTTCGAGATGCAGGGTCCTTCTGAATGCATCGTAAACGAGACCCGCCCCTTTTACATGGCAGGCGGTGCCTATACAGACTTTGATAATATGCCTTCCAACCGGTTTCAGCCTGAACTGTGAATAGAAACTGGCAATACCGTGAATCGATGAGGGCGTTATGGAAGTGGTCTCATAAACCCTTTTCAACGCCTCTTCCGGCAGATGGTTAAATTCCTTCTGGATGGCCTGGAGTATGGGAATTACTTTATCGGGAGTATTCCCGATTTTGCCGGTCAGCTGATCCACTTTATTGTTTATATCCTCCGTCATTTTCCTATACAATAAAGAGTGGCCTCGCCCCTCAGGTAAATTCTTCCGTTGGTAAATGCAGGAGTTGCAGCTATGAATTCTCCAAGCTTTGATTCAGCAATTGGCTTGAATTCCTTATCAGCAGCGAAAATGTGCATAACACCAGAAATATCACTTACATATACTCTGTTTTCAACAATCATCGGTGAGGCATAAATGTTTTTACCGAAATCCTTTTCCCAGTATTTTTCTCCGGTGACTGCATCATAGCAAACCATGGTTCCGTAGCTTGTGGCAAGGAACAAATACTTATCGTTTGCTGCAGGACTTGGAATGTCTGATAAATATTCATCGGTTTCCCACAAAACGGATGGCTGATCGCCGATTTTTATAGCGGTTACTTTGGAATAATCATTCACCGAGAATACAATACCATTTGAATATGCCGGTGACGGGCCTACCTCACCTGAAATGCATTCGATTTTCCATAATTCCTTCCCATTAGCCGGATTGTATGCCACCATATAGGGCTCAGCCACGGTCAGAACAAGGTTTCCACCGGGAGTACCGGCAACTATGGGTGATGACCATGATGTCTTCACAGTCCGGCCGGTGCTCCAAACTGTAGCTCCGTTTTCTGCCGACAGGGCCATTATTTTTTGTGATGAACGCTGATCAAACTGCACGATGATATTCCCATTGGCATAGGCCAGCGAAGAAGCATGGCCGTAATGATTTTCAGGTAACCCAAGATCCCGTTCCCACATCTTTTTTCCATCCGGACTTACTCCTGCAATATCACCGGTGGCAAAAATCGCATACACGCCATTGGCGTCGGCAACAGCTGTAGGTGCTGCATAACCGGTTTCCTCGTTCACTTTTGGCTTTTTGGTGCCGTTGCCAACTCTGACCGACCATAATAATTCTCCGCTATTGCGGTTAAAGGCATATATTTCCTGCTTTTCCGTACTTGAGCCGGTAACATAAATATTATCCCCCCATATTATAGGTGAGTTGTTTCCTGCAAGAGGTATGGCAGTTTTCCACAATACATTTGTGCCCGAAGCACCATCCCATTTCACCGGTATGTTTTTCTTCGTGGACACGCCGGCATTTCCCCTGAAATTGGGAAAGTTATCATTTATAGCTGTAGGTGTGGGATTTTCAGAAGTTGTCTTTTCAGCAGTTGACGGCAAAATCCCTGAAGTATCGTTGGCAGTCTGTTCTGCAACACTTGCCGTCGAATCCGACAAATCAAGATTATTAACCTGTATCTCTCCTGATTCAAGGTCCCGGACCAATGAAGCCTCAGATCCTCTGTTCATCATACCGAGGCGTTCAGTAAGGTCATTTTTTGTCAGGAAACCAAAAAATATTGTTGCGACTAATATAGCTGCACCGCTGATTACAATCCATTTCCGGGCTTTGCGATTCTGTAAAAGAGTTTCATCAGTGTTTTCCGCACCCGGCATGGGATTAATTTTTTTCCGGTATTCAATAACCTGCATGGCTATGATCATGAGCGCCAGCGCAGCCAATAACATGTATCCACCTGTTCGGATCTGCCATTGACTTGTGAAATAAGCCTTGCGTGATAACAGGTCAAGTGTGCGGATCTGTGTCCGGAGAGATGAATCAGCAGGGTTTTCATTCAACCGCTCAACAAGCGAATTGATCACAGGCATATTCACAGGATCCGCCTTTTTGAACTGGATATAGTTGGCAATCATGAGAACGCCGACCAGCAAGGCAAACACCCCGGCCACAACAGCAACCCTGTTCCAAAACCGGTTGCTACCCCATGTATTTTTTAATATATCCTGGCTCATTGGCATATTAGCAAATTAGCACATTATCACATTACTTAATTGGACAATACGGCACACACCTCACACAACTGTAACAGTTTCCCTTATTGGTCAGGTATTCATCCCTGTACCTGAAAATGGTCAGCCGGGCTAATGTAAGACCGAACACAAGCCCGATGAAACCGCCAAGGATCCAGCTGCCCACGTAAAACCTGTATACTATGGATGCAGCTTCTCTATAAAGATTTTCAACCACAGATCCTGATGATTGAAAAGCTTTGATTTCATCTGGCAGGGTGGCATTGTTTATATTTTTATCAATGGTCATCATTTCTTCTGCCAGCCTTACTTTGAAATTTACATGCGCCAGTTCACCATGAAACCTTGATACCGACCAGCCAGTCACTAAAATGAGCACCGGTGTAATTAATCCGTAAATCATCATCTTCTTTACAAGACCGCGGTTGTCTTTTTTACTTTCAAGCCCCGTAGGTTTATCAATAGCATCGAAGGGGCATGCCGATTCACAAAGACGGCAATTGACGCATTTTCCGTTGGCAATTGACAGATGCCGGCGCGAAACACGGCTTACAAGGTTGAGCAGAACTCCGTATGGGCAAAAGAACCGGCAATAGGGACGTGCTACAAAAATGCCCGTTACGAGCAATATTCCGCCTATTCCAAAAATCAAAGAAGAACCGCTGTGCCTGAAAAATTCAACAAACGGATCATAGCGGCAAATGATGAAATCGGTGCCTGTAGCTGCATACAAAACGGCAAGCCCCAGGTAAATAAACGGAATCAGACCAAATACATATCGGATCCATGGCTTAAGGCTTACAGGCCGCAGCGCGATGATATCCTGGATGGCACCAAGGGGACAAACCCCGGCGCAGAATGTTCTTCCGAAAAACAACGTAAAGCCCAGCGGTGCAATGAAGAATATGATGGCAGTAACCGGTATGGTATATTCGGGATGAAAGAGGGCCATACTGACGTTTTGCAATGAACCAACAGGACAAATGCAGCCGTTCCTGTAAAAACCGAAATAGAGAAGACTGAAGACCGAAATCCAGAATACCGCCTTTCTGGACCGCTTTTTAATAATGACCCACGTGATGACTGAGAGCGTGGCAAGGAATACTGCTATATCCAGGTATTCAAAGAATACTGGCTGTACCTTTGAGATCTGTGTTTGAGGAATTTTGTAGTCACCTTCGAATTCCGGCGCAGGGAAACGTTGCGCGATAATATCAAAGGTTGAAACGGAAAGAACCAGTATCAGGAAGAAGTATTTGATTTTATGCTTCATGCCTTCAGCCTCCGATTTTCAGATCTTTAAACCCTTTCAAAGAATAGGGAGAATCGGTATCCACCCTGGTGATGGCTTGTGACGGGCAATTCCTGGCTATGGAGCACTGGTTGCAGTTAAGGCAGAGTTGTTGTTGTATCTGAAGCTGTAAAGATCCGTTTCCGAAGGCTCCGCAATTTTTCACACACTTGCCGCATGCGATGCAAAGTTCTTCAACAATTTTATATTCGAAATACGGTTCTTCTACAAAGGTTCTTACAATGGCATTAGTAGGACAAAGACGGTTTTCCGCTGCAGTGTTCAGCTCTTTGGAACCCTGCTTCAGGTATCCGCTGCAAAGGTCGCAGTAACCGCACATATCAGTAACATGCACACATTTCACGGCGGAAGTCTGCAGCACACATTCTGTTGTGCATTTACCGCACTGTATGCACTTGGCCGGATCGATCTGCCAGGTAGTTTTACCGTTTACCGAACGGGTTGAAAGACCAACGCCGATCAATCCAAGTCCGGCCCCTATTCCGATACGGAGGCCGGTATTTATAAAATCTCTCCGGTTAAATTTTGTCTTTTCCTTCATAGGTTTCTGTTTCCTTTTCGGTTTTAACAAAAACATTGATGCGGTTATAGGCATCCAGGACGAAGATTGTACCCCGGCTGTCTGTCGCCATATCTTTAACCAGGTTATTCCTGCCAAGCTGAAAATCTGTCTTTCCTTTAAAACTCCCTGCTCCTGCCACAAAACAGCTGAATTCACCTGCCTGGTTATATATTTTTATTTTATCAATCCCTTTTTCGTACGTTACAAAACTACCGTCGGGTAACAGGCTCATGTGAGCAGGATTGCAGCAGCCTATGAATGGCTCTGTAGTGCATGTGTTTCTGCCCCATGAAGTCCTCATTGTACCGGACAGGCTGAAGTTCTCAAGCTCAAGCCGGCCGGGATTTACAATCCAAAGATCATCAAAATTACCGATGGCAATGTCAAGGTAAAGACTCGGAATGATCAGTCCGGGAGCCCCGGATAAGCTGTCCTTATGGCCAAGTTCTGCAATAATGTAGCCTGAAGCATTATACTTCAGGATTTTTTTGTTTATGGCATCCGCTGCATAAACGTATTCATCATCCGCTGCTAATGAAGTGATGAATCCTTTGTTATTTATTGGTTTGAATACCCCTGAAATTTTTCCAGCTTTATCATAACACAACACCCGGTTCCCCGTTCCGACATAAACACGTTCATGATAGACAGTAATGCATTGAGCCGTTGAGTCAATAAGAAATTCTCCTGATTTTTTACCTTCCGTATCAAACCGGCTTACTGTGCCGGCTCCGCAAACATAAATTCCATTCTTGTCATCTGTGGCAATACCGGCAAGATCATGCATTCCGGTTTCAATCACCGTTATCCTTATATATCCGACACGCAATGAATCGATTTTCTTAAGACCTGTTAAATCATCACCACAGCAAGAGGAAGAATTAAACCCCGTATCATGCCTGAACAGGTCACTGGCGATAAGGTAAACAGCCAGAATCAGCAACAGAACAGAAATTCCGATGATGAACTTTTGTTTCATGTTCAGGGTTTAGCTTTTATATCGACACATACCATTTTCTTTGAACTGCGCAAAATAAGCATTCCGTCAGCAATGGCAAAAGGTCCCCAGGCATCCTGACCTTCAACGACACGTGCTTTGTCAAGTACCTCAAATTTCTTTGTGCTGTACCTGGCGATTGTCACCTCTCCTTCATCATTCAGGATGAAGAACTTGTTATCGGCCACCATATAGGGGCCTAATCCGAATCGTTCGCCGGCAGGGCTTGTCCACAAAAGTTTTCTAAAATCATCAGGCGAAGCGCAAACAAACTGATTCCTGGTTGCCCCGGCGTCTTTGGTTTGTATATTAAAAACAAATCCGTCTTTAAAGACAGGCGTCTGCTGTTCAGAAGCCATACCTTCTGACGGTTTGTACTTCTGTAATGTTTCTGCTCCAAAACTGCCTCTATTACTGCTGATCCTGAATAGGGCAGCGCCGGCTCCATATCCTGCCGTGACAAAGATCCTGTTTTGCCCCACATACAGCGGAGAGGGAGCAATCACATTCGGACTGAAATCTTTTGTCATCCACAACAGCCTGCCACGATCACTTTCTTCAGCTGAAATGCCGCACAGACCGCCCAATGCATTGTAAACATACATCCGCTTTCCGGCAATTGTCATGGGTACAACCGATGAGTGCGACATTTTGAGGCTGTCAGGATTCGGAGTCTGCCATACTACTTTACCAGTTTCGCAATCAACTCCCATTAACAGCGATTTGCCGCCAACGGCAATGACGGCCACATTCTGATCCATAATCGGGCATTGCCCTGTATACCAAAGTGGCTCAGAAGCATTATAATCTCTTACCAGGTCGATTCCCCATTTTAGGTCACCTGTAATGGCATCACAGCACATGACATGGCAGCGGGGGCCGATAGTCACAACATATTTTTCATTAACGGCCGGAATCGTTCTGGACATGCCGTGGTTCCTTTTAATTTTAACATTGTAACCGCGCCGCCAGAGCTCTGTGCCATTTGTCAATGCATAGCAATGCAGGATGTCTCTTTCTTTGCGTTCATCGTAGTCGAGCACATAAACTCTTCCGTTGAAAATTGCAGCTGCCGCATGGCCTTCACCAAGGTCCTTCTCCCATAGTATGCGCGGGCCTTCTGAAGGCCATTTATCGATCAGTCTTATGTTTTCCCTGTAAATGTTATCAAAGTTTTTACCCCTGAAATTGGGCCATTGTCCTGAAAGACCCGTTATAGCGGTTGTACTGTCAAGACGGTTAAAGAATTCCCCGATGATTGTTGAATCGCCCCTTGTTGCTTTAACAGGCCTGTTATCTAAGCCTGGCACACTTTCAGCAAACGATCTGACTGGATTATGTAAAAACCAGAACAGGAACAGACCGCTGAAAAACAGAATAATTAAATAAATAAAATATTTCTCTCCTCGCTTAATCATTTGAAATATCATAAGCCATCAGGGCATCGCCGTGCCGGATATACATCACGCCTTTGTCAATAAAGGGCGTGGCAAGATGCTCCCTGGTTCCCTTTTCAATCTTAAAACTGCTTATCAGACTCATTTTGGAACCTTCAAGGCTGATCAGGCTAACCGTTCCGTTTTCGGAATAGCTGAACAGCTTATTATCAGCTGCCAAAACCGGTCCCCTGAAAACACGCAATGAATCGGTCACTTTGCCGCTGTTGATATCGATTCCCCTGATCTTTTGCCGTACATCGCTGTAATAGAGCATATCATTCATCTTTACCGGACTATGAAGCCCGCTTCTCACATTGTTTAGGCGCCATTTCTCCTGTACGCTTTTACCGTCGGCTGCCAGTTCAAGCTTTGTAAGCCGGCTTCCGCTTTCTGAAATGTAGTATATGCAACCATCAGAACAGACGGGCGTGGCAAATTGATTATTATACAGAACCTGGTTTTGCTCACGGCTCCAGAGCAGTTCACCGGTAGCAGCATCAATTCCTGAAAAATACTTATGTGTAAGAGTTACAATTACTTTTCTTCCGGGTAAATTGACAACAACAGGTGAACAAAAAGATACAGAATCACCCGTTCCCTTTGATGTCCATATTGTTTTTCCGGTTAAACGGTTTAAAGCAGCCACATTGTTTTCAGTTCCACCGGGGTGGCAGTATACCACATCTCCGTCCACAAGCAGTGATTCGCCATAACCTGCAGCATGCATGAGACCGTTGAACTGGCTCATCATATCCACCGACCACACCTCTGAACCCTTTCTCAGATCAAAACAACTAACTCTTCCCATACCTGAGCAGATATATACCAGGTCACCTGCGATTGTAGGTGTAGAACGTGGTCCGGAGTATTTCTCACTCGAAGTGTCATTCTGGGGGTATTCAGGGCCATAGGGTGATTTCCACAGCAATTCTCCTTTAGTATTGAATGTAAAAAGAAAACCAGTGCCGCTTATCGAACCGTTTACCACCACGAACTCGTCTTTGGCTACCGGGCAGCTGTACCCTTCACCGATATTCTCAACCGACCATAACAGGGAAGGTCCTTTTTCAGGCCACTTTGTCATCAGGTTTGTGCCTTTGTAGATTCCGTCACGGTTTTCACCCCGCCACTGGCTGGTAACCTGGGCAAATAAACCTGTATAAACAAAAAGACCTGTAATAATCAGTGTGGTTAGCTTGATGGTTTTCATACAATATGGATTTAATCAATGTTTTGGACTATACTGTATAAAGATACCAAATGACCAATCCGCACCCATTCCCGAAATGTTAAAATTGGTTAAATTGTGTAAACGGTTTATTTTGCCTTTATATCATAGGCCATGAGCGCGTTGTTATGCCTGAGGTATAATATGCCGTTGTGAATCACAGGATGAGCCCAGAAAGGACCCACGTTACCCTGGGTAACCTTGAAACTGCTTACGAGGTTGAACTTTTCAGGTGCTGCCTTCACAAGGCCCACGTTACCTCCCTTTTCATCATATATATATAACATGCCTTCAGCCGCAATCAGTGAACCTTTGTTGTTCCATTTCTGCTCCCACATGGTCTTCCCGGTATTCCAATCAATGCAGCACCAGTTACCGTTGCCATTATTTACCCAGTTTGAACCGTAAATATAGCCGTTGATTAATACCACACCACCGTGATGGTCGTCAAGGGTTGCGTCTGTCCACACAACGCTTGCACTTTTGCCATCGTCAGCTATTTTCACCATCATTCCACCGGTATCATATCCCCCGGTTACGTAAACCATGCCGTCATTATACAGGGGAGTGGTGCATTTGATCAGTTCAAATTTTCTCATATTCGGGTCACTCGATTGCTGGTGCGGGACTTTCCATAAAATATCGCCGTTTGCCGTATTCACAGCATATATATTACCCAGCGTAACATTAACGAGCATTTTATAACCGGCGTACTGCACAAGGATAGGTGAAACATAACCGGGTTTGTCGCCAAGGCTTTTCGATTTCCAGATAATGGCACCGGTTCCTTTATTCAGGGCAATGGTAGCTGTTTCAGGACCTCCGGGTGAATAGTAAAGCTTGTCACCGTCAATCACCAGTGATTCGGCGATTCCCCATCTGCCATAAGTTCCACGGTTCAATTCACTGCCTTTATATGACCATAATACTTTACCGGTTGTGCCGTCAATACAGGCCAGATCACCATATCCGCTGCAGGTATATACCATTTTTCCCTGAACGGTAGGAGTGGCGCGACTCTCGGGATATGATTCATTCCATGCCCGTCCCATAACTGCCTGCCATTTCATTTTCCCTGTCATATCCAGGGCATACAGGATATCGTTTTGTCCGTCGGTACCGGTGATATAAATCAAACCATTTCCAAAGGAAACTGAAGAGTAACCGGTTTTTAATTCAGTGTTGGTCCACAAAAGCTTAGGTCCTTCAGCCGGCCAGGTTTTTAATAAACCGGTTTCAGATGAAACGCCTGTGCGATTATCTTCACGAAATTCACTGATATCCTGCGATTTGACTGTTAAAACCAATATCGACAGGGTAAGAAACAGGAATGTTTTTTTCATATTCAATAAATGAGTTAATAGATATTGATATAGCAAATATGCCTGAATTGAAGATACAAAACAAATAGTGGATAGTTAAAAAGAAAAAAAAGGGATGAAAGCGAAAAAACCAAACACCGAATAAAAAATAGGACTCCTTAGGCTGCCTGAAAGACTGTAGAGAAGGGCAAAACCGAACAAATAAGGACAGAGCAAGCTTGCATCTGTCCTTAGTTGTGACCCCGACAGGACTCAAACCTGTAACCTTCTGATCCGTAGTCAGAAGCCTATCCATTTCATACGTTTTCTTTTCTTTTCAATAAGTTGATATTCAGATTAAATCCTTTTTCTCGTTTTCAATTATTTTATCTATTTTTACCAAAACATTAAACTATCCTTAAACCGGAATTTATGGCTAAGCTAAAAATAGTGCTTTACAAAAGCAAAAAATTGAAAGACGGTCGTCATCCATTAATGGTCAGGATTGCTCATAAAAACAAAACGAAGTATGTTGCAACGGGATTTTCAGCACACCCAGATGAATGGGTGAATGACCAACTGTCAAACGAATATAAAAAGAACCACAAGCTTACCGGGCCAGAATTTGAAAAGGTTAAAGCAACTTTAAGAGCCAAACATGATGAGGTATTCGATTTGTCTCAGGGTGCTCTAATAACTGGTAAGGGAACAAAGGTTGATAAGATTATCAACAAGCTTAAGAAGGATGAAGTAATACTGACTTTCGACCAGCTTACCCAAAAGGTTATCAATGAATGTAAGTCTCTTGGTCGTTTTAAAACAGCCCAATGCTATGACACTATGTTATGTCGTTTCAGGGAGTTTTATGGTAAAATCGATGAACCTGATACTGATAAACGAAAGGAATTGCGTAATAAAGTCGCAATTGATTTTAGTTCTATCAATTATTCTTTTCTAAAAGATTTTGATACCTGGCATAAAAAGAAAGGTAATCAAGAGAATTCACTGGCTGTTTATATGAGACATGCACGTGCGATATATAACCGCGCTATCATGGAAGGTATGGTGTCCAGGGAATCATATCCTTATGGACGTGGTAAATATCAGATTAAAACCAAGGCGCCGAAAAAGCGAGCTATATCTAAGGATGTTTTTAAAGCCATTGAAGATCTTCCTTCTGAAATGATCAATCTAGGATTGTTGGAGGCCAGGAACTATGTTCTTTTTTCGTTCTACATGCGAGGCATGAATTTTATTGATATAGCCTACTTAAAGGTAAAGAATATCAAGGGGGATCGTGTAATTTACAAACGCCTAAAAACAAATAAGGAACTTGATATTAAAATCTTACCTGAAGCCCAAAAAATACTAGATAACTATTTGCCTGGCAAGGATACTGAAGACTACATATTCCCAATTCTTAAAGGTGGTTCACCCGAAAAGGTGAGAGCGGATGAGGCGAATGCTTTGAAGGTATTCAATAAGAATATGAACAGACTTGCTGAATTAGTAGGTTATAAGGATCGGATAACTAGCTATACCGTTAGGCACTCATGGGCTACTATTGCAAAGCGTATCGGTATACCCTTGGCAGCGATAAGCGATAGCCTTTCTCACAGTAGTACAGATATCACACAGGCTTACCTGGATTCAATCGAAAAAGATGAACTGGACAAAGCGAATGAGCTAATTACTGCATAAATTCATAAAGCAGTTCAGTCCTTTTTATATTCAAAAGTGAAATTGTACACTTTGGGCTCTGGTTGCTCAAAAAATAACTTCATAAGAGCAGATGATGAAACATTGACCTTTTGATTTCCATTCCATTCTATTTGAAGTGTAACTATTGCTTTTGGATCTAAATGAGCGTAAGCCTCGTAAGAACTATAAATTACCTTGTATCCAATTTCATCGATATATTGATTATTATATCTTTCGAGCCAATCAAAACCAAGATCAGTCTCATCTTTTGTATAAACTTGAATGTAGACATTACGAGCTGTTGCTGTGCCGACATTCTTCAACTCCAATATTGCCGTTTTTTCCTTAGAAGTTAAGAGTATATTTGCGTTTTCCAAGCTTTTACCTTTATAAAGTACTATTATTTCAGGCTTTCTAAGTTGGATTCCTGCAAGTTCATTGAATTGATCTTGCATTGATTTTGTTTCTTTATCAATACTTGAGGTAGCTAATGAGATGAATTTTTCTTGATTTTCTGTCAATCGATTATAAATTTCTGTAGAGCTTTCTTTTTGATCATTTTTTAAGTCAGACATTGTTACTCGCATGTCTTCTAATGCTTTGTCTATTCTTTCAGATGAATTATAAGATTGCCAAATGGGAATGCCAATACCCATTACCACCAATAAAATAGTCACAATAAGTGACAAATGATTAAATCTTTTGTCTGCAATGTCAAGTTTTGCATCCTTAACTTTATTGTCAATTAGAAGTTCTATCTCACTTTTATCCATATAATTAGATTATTTCCAATAAAAATAACCTACAAAAATGAATATTCAAAGAATAGCAAAGTTTATTTCATAGAAATGGTATATTAAATTATGCGGTCTTTATGACAAGGAATTCAGAGGTAACTCAAGTTAAATGAAATTGGTCATTTATTATATCGATTTTTGTAGCTGATACAATATTGTCCTCTAATCTTTGATCGTTCATTATACCAACCAATCCATAAGGAATTTTTTCTTTAATATCCTTGTACAGAGTTGGAATGTACCAAAGCCCTGAACCACTTAAACCTTCTGGATTAGGTAACATTTTATAGCCTTTATCTTCAAATCCAAAAGCTTTTCTTTTCTTATAACTAATTAATATATTTATTTCAGGTGAAAAATTTAGGCGTACAAAATTGCTTTGAGGAACTATTGAAGTCGGGTAACAAAGTGGCCGTGTTTTCCTATGTTTAATATATGTGATTGGAAATCCAATTATTAAATATTTTAAGGGTACTGATGACGGTATGTGATTAAAAAAAAGATTATTAGTAGTTATAAATTCCTTATTTACTTCAATTTTTTGGATATAAAACTCATTTAGTTTTAAAAATAATATATCTACCCAGTCATTAATTTGACCTTTATTCGGATCAATCCATTCTGCACGGCCTTCAAATGGTAATAATTCATTACCTATTAAAAGACTTAGGTTATGTTTCTCCTCCATATCCAATATATGACCAGATGTAATAATATAAAACCCTTTGGAGTTTTTAAATAATACTCCTGATGCCCAAGGATTACCATTTTTGAAAATCTGAACTGTATGCTTAATGATAATAGGGAAAAGGTAATTTTTTACTGCATCTTTATATGCATCGTCTAAAAAAATGATTGAGTTCATGACAACTTGATTTTATTTTTCATTTCAAAGGTAGGAACAAAAAATAAGTCACTTTTAACAGGGATTGATTTTGAAATTCTAGCGTGTTCTGATTTATGGCAAGCAATGCAGAGGGAAATCAGGTTGTCATAATCGAAGGCCAGGCGTTCGAGTTCTTCCCGGTTCGCTGATATCTCAAATGGCTTTTTGTGGTGAATTTCTTCTGTCTGTCTGACAATTCCCTTCTGCTCACAGATCTCGCATATAGGATTGTCCCGGAGCTTTGCCGCCCTTAATCTTTTCCACCTAGGATCCTGGTATATATCCTGGTAGGCTGCTTTATTTCTGGTGACCGGCTTTGGTTTCTTCCGGCCCAGGTTTATAGTTGGCATCACTTCATGTTTTTATGAAACGAGTCGTTATGGGATTTCCCACAACGGTATATTCTTGAAAATGAACCAAACTGCGAATTCGCAGTTCGGTATAATTCTGATATTCACCAGTGAACCAAAGTTGGATTTCTGGCCTGTTGTAAGTTTCATCTCAGCAAAGTTGCTGAGATAGCTGATAATCAATATCTAATCAAGATTGATGAGACGTGATTTAGTTACAGATCGACTTCAGATATTCTACCTCTGCTGCAGGCAGCTTATTGTAAATATGTTCCCGGTCCACTTCCTTACCTACCCTCAGAAAGGTTTCGAACGGGTTTATATTGTAGCTGCCTTTTATATCGACCATGAGTCCATTAACGTCCGTTATCTGAAATATGTGCCGACTTTTGATGTGTGGTTCCAGGATGCTGAAACAGGAATGATCCAGACCTTTATTTAACCTGTCATTCCAGATCTTCCAGTCTACTGCTTTTAAAACTCTTTTCGATATCAGTTTGGCCGGACCAGCTACATTCCTGTAGGGCATATCCCAGAACCTGGCCTGGCCAGTTCTCAATGACAGGAAATACAAACCTACACCCCATACCAGGTCATTCTTTGCATTCTTGATCAGCTCATCCACATAGTTGTTATTGATGAGGTCATCTGAGCCCAGGTGCAGAACATGAGTGACCCGATCCCGAAGTTTACCCAAGATGAAATTATGTTTGGCTCCGACCGGATCATTCGGGAAGATATACGTTTCGATCCCATGGCTGTTGAAGATATCAAAATCTTCCTGAAGCGATACAGCACAAACCGGTAAAAAGATATCCGGATAATCTTTCATCAACCGATCGACCATGAGACAGTATGCCTTTGATACCTCTGGTCGTTTATGCGCTACTGTTAAAAGTCCAATTTTCATGATATTTATATTAGAGCCGAACGGGGAATTCCCCGAACGGTTGATTATGAGACAATACCCTGTGATGGGGAATCAAATGTGAGAAAATGCCACACTTGGAAAATTCAAATACGGGAAAATCCCATATTTGGGAAAATTCAAAACTCCCAGAAATTACCGCTCGTGTAAAGAAGATGGCGCCGTGGTTTCCGAGGGTCATGCAATTATTTTGCGCATCCCCTATCCCTTTCAGGAACTTGTATATACAAGTTGATTTCATTTGTTAAGTCATTGATAATGAACGTCTGCCCATTTTTGGTCTTATGTTGATAATGAGTGTGTTATCCTTTGTCATCTATGTTGATAGGTTGTTGTGTTTGTTGAACCATTGTCATACCAAGTGAAGCACAGATGATACCACCAAGGGTGTATATGATATTGCTGTCTACTTGTATGCCGAACAGGTTAGCGATAACGCAGGCTGTGAGTAAGAGTAGGGTAATGAGAGCGGTGAATCGTTTGGATGAGGTTTCGCCGTCTGCACGCAGTAATGATTTAAAGAAGGGTTTCATTTGTGAATTAGATTTGATATGCATATGCTATACCGTTGCTACCTGCAGCGCCACCATTGCCACCTGTTCCAGCTGCACCACCTATTGCTTGCGGTGTGGTGTTAAGGCCAGATCCTGTTTCTTCATGGTAATAAAGTATGACACAGCCACCGCCACCGCCGCCACCATTCCCTGATTTGGATGAACCAGAAGTAGCACCGTTGCCACCTGGTGTACCATTGGCGTTAATGCCATCAGCACCTGAAGCATTGTTGACAGTATGAGCCCATACTTCAAGATAACCGGCACCTGCACCCCCGTCGCCACCACTGAGCAAAGCAGCTGTGCCACCATATGTAGCTGTGCCACCAGCTCCACCTGCAGCACCCCACGCAGTATTGGATCCTGCAGTTCCTGCAACAGGGCTAGTACCGATAGCACCGCCACCGCCACCACCTGCACCACAAAAGAAGTTAAACGGTACACTGGTAGTATTTGCATTCGTAACCGATCCTGCAGCACCGCCAGCTGAAACAGCGGATGAAGTTGGCGAACTTGAAGTGCCTTTATTTCCACCAGTTCCGAGACAAGCAGCAGAATGAAGCCTATGTGTATATGGAACTGTTTTGGAACCTGAATTACAGGTAATCATTCCAGTGCCTTCAATCTTTAAAAGCTTTCTTACCCTAACCGTGAAACCAGCTGTACGCAATGTGGCACCTGTTTGAATAGTTAAACTATCATATTCCATATCCCGGGTTAATGTGGTTGTTCCAGCAGCAATTGTAACGTCACCATCAATACCACTTCCGAATGGTGAAATAGCAGGATAATAAGTGGAAACGCCACCGATCAACTCTATAATGGTCAGGTCATCGTAATTTAGTTCCATTCCGGAAACCCCGTCGAGTTTTTTGAATCTTAGTCGTCTTGGTTCAAGCGTGAGCATATGATCTGCAGCAGCATTAGTATCATAATGCTTTAAATTGATAAGGGCGTAATTGTTAGAATAGGATGTCTGAGATATATATCCAAGTGGATCGACTGTACCGACTATTTGCAGTAAATAATTGGTTGCGCTTTCGGGTAAACCTCCCCAAATATATTGACCTGGGTTTACGGATCCTCCCATGAACTGAAACTTGCTATTTGTGGTTGAATTGCTGATTATAACAGATCCGTCCGGAAATACCTGGAACGGAGAATTGGCCCTGTTCGCATAAGTCCTGCCTGCGTAAAAAGGATAATCCGCAGGTGACATTCCTGCTCCGCCAGTATCGATATTCTTATATATAGCACTGTCAGAAATTGTCCAATTTGCTACACCGCCACCGTCTATATAGATTGACTTGGTGTATATACCAAATGAGGTTAAGGGCGAACCTCCATATGTCAATCCGGTGAGGTTACCCAGTTGGGCCATAACGTTTGCCTGAGTGATTGTCTGGCTATTAACATCATCCAGGATTCGAATATTCGGGTTGTTCAACTGGTTTGCATTGATTTCAATAATGCTTTGCCGGTCTGTATCGGTGAGATTACCTACTTGGACAAATTCATAATTTAATACCTGGTAGTCATCAAGATTAAGCGGGATAGTATAGTCATTGGTCAAAGTAGGTTTATAAATAAGAGCAGACGTACTGGCAGCATTGGCCTTGTATCTAACTTTAAGCTGGATATCGGTTGGAATATTGACATCGATATTTAAATTATCGCCACTGGCCGGTACCAAGGTTGCCAGAGTTGAATACAGGTTATTGGATGAATCGATTAGTTGAACCAGGATAGTGCCGTTATTCACCGAAAGTGTCTGGGTCAGATTCAGAGTGCCTGCTTTGATTGATTTTAGTTCTGTTTCAGCATAGTTACCTGTATTACCGGAAGCATTATAAAAGCCAGGAGGATCCACCCAGGAAAATGATGAGAAACTAACATTGGTGACTGCCAGGCTCGAATAAAGACTTTGTTCTTCTGTATCAGAAAGATCAACATATACGCGGTTATTGTCCGTATCCACTGAAACAACTTCAAGATATAGACTGTGCACATTATTACCGTTAAATTCCTGGCTGTGTATTATGTCATCTTCAGCAAGAATGTACGCGTCAATTTCATCCACTGTAAAATAATAGGTGCCGGGATCACCTTCAATAACATTGCTGGTGGCCTTTACACCACCTCGAGAAATAATCAGATCTTCACTGGCCTGCAATTTGACAATATCCAGTTCATAGATGCTCATGTTATTGCGGACCGTGAGGTTATCAATTTCCAGGTTGTACTTATCGTTAACTGATTGCAGCTTCCAACCTGCCCCAAGAAATCCGGGTGAAAATACTATATCACGGCTTTCAATGGTGTCAATCTTAATATTGCCGGTAAATATATATTCGCCTGTGGCAATGTCCCCGGTATTAAAAAGGAAATTGTCGGGTATTGTGGGCGGAGCAGCAAACCCATATGTAGTAGCTGTAAGTGCGGTCAGTATATGACCCGGTGTAAGATCAGAAACAGGGTGATGAACTGTATCAACCAATGCATGAATATATGATGCGTACTTATCCGGAGGTATTGAACTACTTCCGGAAGGCACGGTTGAATTTGACCTAAATCCCTCAGCGGATCCAACCTCAATTTGACCGTCACGCCGGATCGGCAAAAGCTTTTTATTTGAGAGTGATATCATTGTTCTATAGTGTCTCTGGTTGATACAATTTCAATCATGCTGGCATCTAGCTTTTCATCCCTATCATAAAAAATGCTATGGAAAATATAAAAAGCCTTATCGGGTAGGTTTGGATCCTGGATCAATTTAAGGTCAGTGTCAAAAAGAGTTTCTGAAGCATCAAGGGATCCTTTTAGTATGAATCTCGGATTGCAATACTGTGATGACAATGATTGAAGGAATAACTGTTGGGATGTATAGTATAAGTCCACTTCCCGGTAAAAATATTCCTGGTTTCTACCTGCTGTTGTATTTATGAAAGCACCGCGTGATGCCCCGCTTGATCCGACCCCATTGGTTAAGGACAATATAAGGTTACTTTTCCCAGTCAGATTAACAGAATTTATCGCTTTATCTTCAATGCCTTCGTTTGCTATTACCTGGTTGGTCGATTTATCGATTATTTCGAGCTTAACGTTTTTAATGAAGGCTACAGCTGCCTTGTACTTGTAAAAGAAGGTCAGATTCTGGATATAGGCTGTTGTACTTATATAGGCAAAATCAGCTCCGAAATAATCACCGCCCTGTTTGGTCATGGTGAAAGTCAAGGTATCCGTTGACTTGTTGTATTCAGTAATTACAATAGTGGTGTTGCCGGCGGATGAACCAAATTGATGTGATTGCCCGCCACCGTCAATATAGGTACCGCCGATTCCGCCAACTTCACCAATGGAAATACTGGTGATCTCATTCGGAAATAAGTAATGATTACTCGGAATGGAAGCAAAGGTTCTGAAATTGTGAATGGTCACCACAACAGCATTATTGTTGCTTCGAGTCAAGGTAACCGGGTTACCATTATTGGCACCTGAGCAGGGCAAGGTTTCACCATCCGTAAAACATGATTCTGTAAAAGGTAAAACTTGACTACCATAGGGCTGATCAAAATGAAGCTGCGTAGTCAGGTTATCTACAATTTCAAGAGTAACTTCACCACTTACGATATTTGAAGTGTCATATTCATAAAGATCTACTTCCAGGGAAGCGTTTGTCCAGCGATTGTTGATAGTGCTTTTCTGGTAGTCAAGTGTGCTTACACCAGGTTCCCTTACAATGAGCATCAGCCGGTGATAGCCGTCAGAGGTGTCTTCTTCCCAGTTGTGCAGGTCCGATTTATAATAATGTGTACCGACTTTTATACTTATTGGGATCCGTCCTTCCCAAACTACCTTTTCGTCATTGGCTGAATAAAGATTTGCTGAACGTAATTTTGTTTGGTAGTAAACATCCATGCTGATCCTGATTTTCAGATTCTGGTCTTTTCTTACATTGGTATTTGGAAAGGTGTAAGAAGCCGTTCCCTTTTCATCAAAGAGAGCAAGCATATAATCCGGATCAGAAAATTCACTTTCTTTTGCTGCCAGTTGCATTCCATCTGCTGTCCATCCTTCAAACTCAATGGTATTGTTAAGCCAGTACTGGGTGTTTATATCCGGAGCATCATACATATTCACCCAGGTACCTGGTTCAGCCCAGTTGGTATAGTCACCAAAGTCGAATACCTTCTTAGTTACATCGTATGGGTTATATTTCAATATGATTTCGCTGTATGAAGGCTGAATATCTAATTTCATATCACTCTCAAACCAGCCGATATCTGAACCTACTAAAAGCGATCCACCGAATGGTCCTGAATGATAATTATAGGTGCCGATGTCGTAGTATTTTCCATTTGCCGAACTGTTCAAATTTATAGGGTCAATGATGTAAATGAAATTACCTTTGAATTTCACCACAAGTCCAAGTCCGCCGAAGATAGAGTTAAGCACTTCCCGGCAGGACATCTCGACATTGCTTTCATCAATATAGTTATGGTTATTGGCGCTCAGATATTGGAAGAAATTGTGTTGAGCGATACCCGGTTCCATAGCCGGCACCATGATATCAGTCGAGGTATAAACCCTGGTAAAACTAAGTTCGAGTTTTGAAAGTATATTGGCGAGGACGTTGCCAATCGATTGATAACCGGTATAAAATTGATCTGCATTTTTGTATCGGATATTATCAAGTACTGCCATCCCATCATTGCACTCAATTGTAATCGGCACCAAGATTTCAGATGAATAAGTAAAATCTTCCGAGAAAATTTCAGCATTGATAAAACCCTGCCAAAACAGTGTACTGTCATGATATGCTTTGACCTTAAACATTTGCGGATCCGCGGTGAAAAGTTCCAACAAGCTCAGGGGAGTTGCCAGGATGCTTATGGATGCCCCTGAACCGATTGTGGGTTCATAAATATTGGAAGGGTTAATTCCTCCGCTTATAGCAAAAGGATCATCAGAAGGTATAAGTTCAGTTATTGGACCTGAATAGTCCTTCTTCAGAATCTCAATTTCTGTAAGACCTTCAGACCTACGCCGGTATGATATTGTATATTTAACACCGTATGCCATTATGCAAAGCTTTTAGATTTGCGATTTGCTCTGTTTAATACTCCAACTAGGTCATTACCTTCTATCCGGAAAACTACCTCACCACCGGATGTATTACCAAGGAGGGATTTAAGTTTGGAAAGGGGGGCAATAACTTCCGGGTCTGTTTTGGCATTCGCATATTCACCAACTGTTGCAAGGGTAGGACCTGAAACAACCCCGCCTTTCGCAAACTTCTGTGATTTGATCAGGGCTATTTGGGTCGCTGTTTGAGCAGCAACATAGATCTGTTGAGCAATTTTCTCATAAACAGATCCCTGGCCTGACCAAACTCGTAACGAAGCCAGACCTCCCATAATGTTGGCCTGGGCTATGGCAAGGCGTTGCTCACTGAAAAAGTGCTGACGCCTGATTGCCTCCTGTTTTTCCTCAGAGTTTTTTGCATTCTTGATCTCTTTATTCATATTGGCGTCAAGCAGGTTATTGATCGAGCCGAATATATCTGCTTCACTCTGAACAAGAGTATTGACGGCAATCTGGGAGTTTTCAATCTTTTTGAATAATGCTGCCCTTTCATCAAGCTTTATATTAACTGCAGTCATCCCGTCAAGATCCGGAGTCGATAATTGGCCGGTATGTAATGATGATCCTGAATAAGCCGGCAGAGTCGGTTTGCTTGCTGCTTTAGTCGTTATTTCGACCTGTTTTTCTACTTCTTTTGTTACTGCCTGTTCAGTTTCCAGTCGCTTTTTGGACTGCTTGATTATGCTGGATTGTACCCGGATAGTTTCAACTTCAATGTTATTGATTGCGGTTTTGGTATCGAATAATTGATTGTTTGCCTCAGCAAGTTTTGCCAGGTTTTCATCGTTCAACTTGCCGTAATTCTTCTGAATATTTAACCAGCGCTGTTCTTCAGAGGAAAGGCTTTTATAGAATTCAAGTGCTTTTTCTTTGGCCTTGGCATCTTTAACAGTATAGGAATACATGCCCTGGGAAACTGTTGTCTGGGCATTCAAAAGATTATTGTACTTCTGCAGGTTTTCAGCTGCTTTTTCCTGTTCAGCCTCGAGAAGGTCGTAGTTTTTCAGGACAAATAAAATATCTTCTTTTTGTAATCCGGATTTAACCGTAGCATTCCGGATCTCATTTTCAAAATTTCTGTTATCAAGGTTGAGCTGATCATCGAGCGTCTTTTTGTACAAAATCTTGTAATCATCAAGAGCTTTTTGCCGGTCCTTCCATGATGTTTCACCGGAAGTATCGCGGAATATTGCTTCAAGCCGGGCAAGTTCCGGAGCAGCTTCATGAGCCCTGATCTTTACTGCCTGAGTGGCATCACCTAACCAATCAACGACCTCAGCATATCGACCCCCTTCATCAGCTGCCCTTCTCAATTGATCAATCAGGTTTCCCATGTCGCCCGAGGAAACAGCAATGAAAAACTGATCCGTCGAGAATTTTGCCTTTGTCATTATCTTATCATAGGCATCAGCAGTAAACTGAGTTGCTGAAATGCCTTTTTTCACCAGCTCCACCGCTGAGCTCACACCTGCGACGGCCAGGCCGATCGCGCCGGCTGATTTGACAACTTTATCAAACGAAGAAGACATTCCCCGGGAACTTTCCTGAGCCTTTTGTTTCATAGCTTCAGACGCTCTTTTTGCGTCCTCTGCAGCAGATTTGAAACCCTTTGCATTCCCCTTGATCTCTACACCGACCGATATTCCTTTATTTCCCATGCTTTTGATAGTTTTTTCGCATCGATTGAATTCTTTGCATTAATTCTGATTGGGTCAGCTTCTTTTCTGGATCCTGATTAGTTTTTTTGTTCTTGATCCCGAAGCGAGCATTATATATGGCCTCAATCTCATCCTGGCTCATTTCATCCAGGAAATATTGTGGATCGATACCACAAACTCCAACCAGGTACCCATAGACATCAGAGAAGCTTACCGGCTCTTTTTTTTTCCGGGATCCGGATCATTTTTACCGGCAATTGCCGCCGGAAAATTGAGTATCACATCATCATGAAAATCGTCGATTTGATCCAGAAACTGGTCAAAAGTGTAATCAAAAGGTTTCCCTTCTGAACGAGCGCCGGCCTTGGCCGTGCAATAAAAGAACTTGCAAATCATTTCTGTACCCTGCAATTTGTCAATTGTGGTGCCTGTCAGACTTTCAAATTCAATCATTGCACGGTTAGTAACCTTCACTGGGAATATCGTATTCCCGATCTTTACCTTTTTGGTCTCAAGTAATTGCATAACCAGGATTATGAAATTACAACAGAGGCCTGGCCGGTCAACGGTATAGGCGTCGAGCTATCGGTTACAGTGCAGGTATGGGTACCAGCGGTAAGGCTCGATTTATAAAAGTTCGTACCGCCACCGTTCCATGCGTAAGTATAAGGCTCAACTCCACCTGTTACAAATACTGCTGCAGCAGTTGCATTCTGATTCGTTCTTACAATCAGGTTTGCATCCGGAGTGAAAGAGAATCCCTCATAATGTTCGAATGAAACGCTGTAAGTAGCATTTGCCTGGTCACCTGCGTTCTGATCGAAAGCAGTAATCAGGAAGTCGCCATGTGCATAAAACTCGGATGTGTCCAGAGTCTCGGCACCGTCGCTTTTCTTTCCGAGTTCAAGAGTAACAGGTACACGAAGAACCATGGCATTCATTAGGGCATTGTAATCACCGTCCACGCAGAGTCCTTCTGCGGAAACAGTTACATCCAGCCTGCCAGGTGCCTTGGTTTCAAATTTCCCGGTTCCCTTATTTGAAGTGTTCCGGGTTCCCATCTTTATGCTCAGAGTGTGACTGGTCGAATGAGCCACCGGCACATCATTCATAAACACAAAGAGGTCAGATCCATTGATAATTGTATCCATTGAAATAAATTTAAAAGGTTAATATTTAAGCACTTGTACTTGAAAAGTCAGCCTATTAACGAAGACATCTGTATCAATATGGTATCCTTCAGATTGCCCGGTCAAATAGATCCGACCTATGGTTGTGAATTCATGAGTCCCTTTTTTAAGCTCAAGAGCCTGCCTTATATACCTAGAAATTGATTGTAGATATGAATAATCCTTGCAAAAGGCAGCAACACTAAATTTGCATTCATCCACTACCCAGCCGTCCTTATCATATTCCGGTTCTAAGGCATCTACAGTGTAAATGACAGCCGGCAGCTCAGTGTTTTCACTCAATACGTAGGGCGAAATGCTATCAATGATATCAGTCAAGGGCTGATATGCTGAAAGCAAACTATGAATTACCTTCCCGATCATCGCTTTGGGTTTTAGGTTGTTCAGAAACTTGTTTATGAATGTTCGCGATTAGCGGAGCCACATTTTCGTAAGGCAGTTTCTGTAAGGCGAACATGAGAATGTTAATATCCTTGTCGGATAGTTGTAAGGTTTTCATTTTAATTGTAGTTTTTTATTGGTTCGTATGATCATTTTATCAATAGCCTGGTACCATTCCTGTTCAATGGCATCATATGCCTGCCCTTCAGTCCTGTTAAAAGCTTCTTCAAAGAAATGAGTACCTAACACCCGGCCAGTTGAAGCACTTTTCTTGGATCTTCTGTATCTCATTTTTGTACCATTTTCGACTAGATGTCCATGCCAGCCTTTATATTTCCCAGACTTTTTTGCGCCTACCAGGATCGCAATATCCTTTGGAATTTCGATTGATCCGATAGATTTCTTCAGCCTGCCAGACTTTTCAGGAGCGCCCGCCTGAGCTGCAGCAATTATCGGTTTGCTGGCTTTACGATAAGCTGCAATAAAGATCTTTCGCTGATCAGCATTACTCAGTTCTTGAAAGAAGTCTTCAAGAACCTTAAGTTGGCCGGTTTCAATTGAGACTTCCATTAATTCTCTTTTTCAAGTTGAAGCTTTAAAGCCTGTTTACGGCCAATCACTTCCATATAGGTTATTATATAGAAGTCACTGGATTCGTCCAGTTTAACCTTCATGGTTTCGACAATATTCGACCGGTACCTGACAGTCAATTCCATATTCCGTGAATAAATCTTTTCCTCAGCTGTAGACAATGCTTTATTGCCACCAGTCCAGCGGACTTCACCTCTTGTGGAAATGGTCACAGTGGGCCATGAATCAACTGAGGCACCGAAGTCGTCTTTGCTAGTTACTTTAGCATAGAATTTTACCCGATTGAATAGATTTCCAGCTCTCATACTATAGTGTAATTCTTGTAAGGTGCAATCAGATATTCATAAGAAAATGGGATCTTGACAACGTTCACGCCGATAGAAACCGGTTCCCGGACCAGGTAAAAGTGACCGATTATAATTTTCATTGCATGTACTAAACCCTTTGGGATTTCGTCTTCAACTTCCAATTCAGAAAGAGGTTGACCGATATCAATTGCAACAAGTTCCTCAACCAGGTCCTGAAGCGATGCAATGTAAGTATCATCGTCAGTGAAGTCCACGTTCAGATGTTTCTTAACTTCTTCCAGAGTAGTGTAAGTTGCCATGTTATTGAGTTTTAAAAGGGGGCGTCGCGTTTCACGACGCCCCACTAATGAAGATTAGGCCTTAATGGCTAAGGATGCAAACGAAATGGCATAGTCATCTGCCTGGGTAGTGGCTTCTCCATGAACATCAGTCGGAGCGGATCCACGAAGACCTTTAGCATCAAAATATGCATTGATTACGATGCGAACCTTGTTTTCTTTGGCTACTGTGAAGGGATCGACAGTGATATCGAATCCACCCCACTGACCAATACAGAGATCAGCCCAGTTACCAAATACAACCAGGTCACCGGCGTCGGTACCTGCTGCACCAGAGCAACCATTTGTAACATACAAAGGATAGCCGTTAACCTGGCCAGCTTCTGAACAGATGTAACCAGGAAGACCGGTTTCCTTTAAAGTGGTTTTCAGAATACCTCGGCCAGAAGCATTGGTAATGTAACCAAGCTTGTTTGCCAGGGCGTTTGCTGAGTCAATTGCAGTTTCCAGGGCAACAAGCAATTTATTGGTTGCAGCGGCCTTAGCGGCTTTCGTATCGGTCCCAGTCGTGATCTTATAACCCATACCCTGAGGCTGAGTAGCAGATCCGGCTGCAACGCCAAGAATTGTACTTTCCAGTTTACGTGCTACAGCACTGGCAATATTGTCAAGCAGCATCCTTTCAGCGCCTACTGAATCCTGAGCCAGGAACAATTTGGATACATCCAGGTAAGCAGTAAGCCTTTTGGGTGAGAACCCGACTTCACCAAAAGTACCGGCACCGTCATCAGCAGCTATTACTTCACCTTTCCAGGCAACAGTTGTTCCGCTGTACGAAGGGATTGAAACATTGCCGACCAGACCAGTCAAATAAGTAGCACCCGCAGCAGCAAGAACCAACTTATTTTCCAGCGGAGGCAGAATTGCCATTTTCTGTTCAGCAACAATTTCCTGACCCTGGGTTGCAGTACCTGCCAGAACATCGGCACGGATTTCAACAGGGATCACAAGATCACCAGCTGGCATATGACCGGAAGCCCTCAATTCATTGCGACCAACTTCAAAAATTCTGGTCGACAGTTCATCATAATTCTTGCCGTCAAGTTTTGACCTGATAGCTTTGATAAGTGAGAATTGTGACTGTGCACCGGGAATAGCCTGGGATACTTTCTTACCAGGTACAAAAGAACTGGAACGCATTTCCTTTTCCAGATCCAAGTCCAGTTCACGGATCTGCAGGAGGTTGTCATCGAACTCTGACTGTTCGGTTGCAGTGAGAGAACGTTTTTCTGTGCGAGCGGCGTTTACAATGGTTTTATTTTTATCCAAAAGCTGGCCAATCTCGTCTTTCATTTGTAAAACAGTTTTTTTCATGATTGAAATTATTTATCGTTTATAATTGAGCCTGTCCTCGAGGTTTGTGAAATAAGATTCGGGTATTGTCACTAATTTTCCTTCCGGATCCGATCCGGTAGGGTTAGGTATCGTTCCACCTTCCGATTTCTGAACTTCGGTCAGACTACGGGTTGCTATTTTAGTATCTTGATATGCCGGAGTATAACAGGGTGACATATCATAGATTTGTTCGAATTTGCTGATTGTTCGTAGGTAAGTGCCGTCATCCTGTTTCACCCATTTTTCGCCACCGGTGGCAACGGTAAAGGCAAATGATGCATTCCTGATATCACCCCTGCGAATGCCTTCAAGTAATTCATCACCGAGTGGAAAATTTGGCGCAACGAATCCGAATTGAACACCTTTGGTATCCACCTTCAAAGACATTGATCCGGAACCAAATGATGAACGAGCCAGGATCCCACGGGAAAGGTTGTGATCCATGCAAGCCATTACGTCGGAATTGTCCAGAACACCGTCAACCGCACCCGGGAGAATTATTTCATAAAATCCGCCGAGATTCTTTGACCTGGAATTAAAAACTATTCCATAACCTTCAACCTTTCTGGAATCCTTTGCAGCCCTTATTTCAGCTGCTTCATGCGATATAGAGCGAATTTCATAGTCCATAGTTATTGCTGTTTTTGAGTTTTATCAATAGGTTTGGTTCCGACTGGCTGCATATTGACTTGATAGTAAGCCTGGTCGCCACCTTCGACCGGTGGATTATCTAACTGCTGACGGAGTTCATTTATCGTGAATCCTCCAACCTGGAAACCTTTGGAGAGATAATTGATCTTGCTATCCATATTAGCCCGGATCAATTCATTTATGTTGAGCTGCAACCAGGTGTATCTTCGTTGTCTGGGAGGGAAAACCTTGCGGTTAAATTCAACTTCAAGCTTGGTGTTAAAGGGTGAAACGGTATCGGTCAAATATCCCAGCTGGTAAGCTTCAACATTTGAATATGTCAGGTTAGCATTATCAAAGGCCTTGGCAGGCGGCACCCCAAAGAACCGGCATATATCGACCACGTTAAAACCACGCACCTCAATTAGCTGCTGATCCTTTGGATTGACTGTTACGGGCAGGAACTTAAGGCCACCGTCAAGCACAGCGACACCTCCGGGTTCACCGGATGCAACATTAAAGGTTGCCCGCCAACTGTCTTTCATTGAAGTGGCTTTTTCTGTAGTAATCTTGCCATCACTTGAAAGGATCCCTGAAAGGTTTGCACCAGAAGCGAAGAAGCCCCTTGCGCTTGCCTCTGCTGAATATGACAAGCTCATCGAATTGGCTGCATGTCGCAAAGTGGATACACCTCGTAAACCGTCGTAGCTGAAGTTTAAAACATGAATCATGTCTTCATCTTCAACTTTCCGTTCGAATCCTGGCTTACCTACGAAGTAGTAAACTGATCTATCCTGACGCTGATACATGGTTACAGTATCAATAACCAGTTCCAATTCATCAGGCTGACCTGTGCCGTCTCGATGTATTATAATAAAGCCATCACCTTCCAGAAGAACCTTTTGCACCAAGGTTTTCATAAAGGTGTATTTATTCATCGCTGGACCAGGAGTCAGATTTAATGTTTCCCAGGCATAATGGAATTCATCTTTTCTCCAACCCTTATCACCGAAGCGCAAAATATCCCAAGTCTGGCTTGCTATAGAGTCACTTACAACGTCTACACAGCGATAGACAGCACTTAACTGCAGGCTATTCTGAATGGATAGCGGGCTGGCCGCAAAACCATAAGGCAGGCCGACTGCCGTGGTAGGTTGGACTGTGATTGACCTTTTTTCACCAGTCAGAATGTTTTTTGCTCTTGTGAATAAATTCATAATTACGTGAATTAAAATACGTTACCACCTCCACCGTTAGCAGAATAGTCTAGATATGCAGCAAGGGCCTGCAGCATGGCAATTACGCCATCAATCTTTTTCTTTTCTGAGGACTTCATTGGTTTCGTATTTCCATTGAAGTCGGTTCGTAATTCCACATTCCGGAGACAATAGCGGTTAATTGGATTGTCGTCAATTATTACTTGGCCGCCCAGCATCAATCGCTCAAATTCTTTGGTCGGGACGTTGAAATTGCCAATGGCTTGTGAATATGGAATAAGGTTAAGTCCTTGATCAGTTGCCTGAACAACAAATGAAAGACTGTTAAATTTGTCGTAATATATTCTTTCAACCTCATTCAGCGTGTTTGCGGCCAGAATATCCCGGGTAATGCAATCGTAATCAGTTACGTTGCCTGATGTGACCTTCAAAAAACCACGCCTGACCCATTCCCGGTATAAGTCGATATCTGCATGTACGCCGCCCTTATTAACCGTTTCGGTCGGCACGTAATAATCTGTCCTGAAATAGTACTTTTCACCTTTAACAAAAAGATAGGAAACCGCTGTCAGGTCAACATTTGAAGCAAGATCAACACCACAGAATGACAGTTCACCTTTAAAGTCAGCAATGTTTGCCTTCTGAGTTGCTTGAAGAATGTACTGGTCCGCGATCCAGGTCATGGCAGAGTCACACCAGATATTCAAATTTTTCGTTTTAATACCGACCTCATCCGATGGACTATTTACTGCTTGTGTGACCTGAGTCTTAATGTAATTGCTTAGGACAGTTACATCCAAATTCGGATTTGATTTTATCCAGTTGGCAGGATCCTTCCAGTCATCAGTTTCGTCCATTGAATAAACCAAGCCAAAAAATGTATCATCAGTTTTAACCTGAGCAGCTATTTCGGTTGCAACGGTCCTGAGTTCATAACATGGCAGATTCTTATCAAAGCCTGCGGTCGTAATTGTGATTAGCAAAGGATTTTCCCTCATTCCCTGGCTTGATCTGATAACATCCCGGACTGAGCTATCAGGCGCGCTGTGATATTCATCAACGATACCACAACTGCAGTTGTACCCGTCTAACTTATCGCTATCAGCTGCCAGGACTTTAATGAAGCTGTTGGCATGTGGGAAAGTCACGTCAGCCCTTAACCGCTTCAAATATTTTGCGTCAGGATCAAGTGATTTGGTGAATTCGCGCACTGCACCAAAAGCGATCTTGGCCTGGTCTTTCGAATTCGCAGCCAGTAGTATTTCAGCGCCAGGTTCCTCAAACATACCAAACAGAGCAAATAATGCTGCAAGGGCAGTCTTACCATTCTTTCGTGCCATTTCCAGGTATACCGTGTTGAAGCGGCGTTTCCCGGTTTCCTTCCAATAGAATCCGTAAATATTCGCGACAATAAACTTTTGCCAAGGCTCTAAAATGAAAGGTTTACCGGCGTGTTTTCCCTGTGTGTGCTTTAATTTCGAGGCAAAGTCAATGACCCTTTCAACTTCTTCAATACGGAATTCAAGATCTTCCCGGAGTAAATCAATCTGGTAGCGTTTCACTGTATTTACCGTATGGAGCCCAGCCGGTATTTTGCCAGTTAAAATGTCGTTGCAATATGTCTGAACATCCTTCATTTCTGGATCAGGTCAATTTTGTTTTCAATTCTATTCAAGCTTTGGTAAATCCGGTCAATATCCTTGTTAAAGCGTTCCACGTCGACCTTATTTTCAATTTTGGATTTGCAATCCTGAATAGTTGCGCTAGCCTGACCGGCCTTAACAGAAAGGTTTATCACAAAGATTGAGACAGTCAAGAATAAGCTTATAACCGTAGTTATGGCCCAGACAGGTACCGGCACCGATGTTTGCAGCTTTTCTTTCATCTCGTTTCGACCTTTTTAGCGGGTTTCTTCATCAGAAAATCAATCGGATTGACAGCCTTTTCCTTTGGCTTTTTCCCTTGTTTGAAGCGGGATTTAGGGGTCATGCCGAACTCTTGCAGCAACTTAAAGAGCATAACCTCTTTGTCGTGTGCGATCTTTATACATGGGTGCGGGCGTTTAACTCCGTAGCGATCCAATACAACCTGGCCTTCAGATGCAATTGTATCTTTCGCAGTTTCATAGGCATCGTGCACGTCGCCCAGAAGTTCAAAAGCCTTCTGGTCAACCTTACAAACTGAGGGATCCTTCTTCAATTCGGCCAACAAACCCTTAAGAAACTTCTGGGTTTCATAGCCGTATTCGTCGGATATGCTGAAATTAAGCTTCATAATTGCTGTTTTTTTTCCGGGTTTCCGGCATGAATACTTTTATTTTTCCACTCTCAATATCTTCGGCAATGTCTTTAAGTTTGACATTTTCCCAGTCATCAATTGATATCTGACCTGTTTCCAGAAGATTCATTTTGTGGATAATTGCCCTGGCAAAAGGTGTTTGAGAAACCGCCATTCCGCCTTGGTAAATTTCAGCCTCATGAGCAGCATATTCTTGCCTTTGCTTTTCGATCTTTGCGGATGCATATTGACCGAAAAGGGACATAACCGATGCGACTGAAAGTTTGCCCTTCAGATTTTCAAGGGTGCCTTCAAAGACATACTTTATTTCGCCCAGCATTAAGGCCTTGTATTTCATCTGAATCAGGTAAACCAACCTGTTTACAGAATGGGAAAACATTTCTTGATCCATTACTGAAGCCAGGTCCAACATTGCTGTTTTAAGCAAACCTTCAATGACTGACTTTAAAAAGCTTTCAGGTAAATCCCGAACCTTGGTTTCGTTGTGATAAGTTATCATGCTTGTAAAGAATTGACGAGTTGATACATCGAAGTCTTTTTATTGAATTGATTTTCTGGCTTGAACCAAACAGCCTGCATTTTTTGTTTCCAGTTTCTCACCGGAGAACCTTTGCTGTCATGCCAGTTTCCTTCTGTATAATAATTGAAAGCACGTCTGGCGGCTTCTTCAGAATAATTATTATTTAAAAAATATAAAATAACCTCATCGACCGTGGGCGGAACGAAGTGGAGCCTTTCCTTCTTCTTCTTATCTTCTTTATTTCTTAAATTCTTATCTTCTTTATATTCTTGTTTGTGGTCGGTCGCTGGTCGATTGCTGGTCAGTTGTTGGACTGGTTGCTGGTCAGTTTGCTGGTCTTTTTCTGTTTCGCTGATCTGATATTTATCATAATTACAGATCGTTATAACGCTATATCTGTTGGTCGTTTGGATGGCTATTTCGTTGGTCGATTTTAGCTTTTCTAAACATGTCCGCACTGAACGTTCAGATATTCCGGTACTTTCAGCAAGCTCATGCCTGCCTGATATAAGCTGACCGCGATTTATGGTAATTCCACGCCATTTCCTGGTTTCATGATTGGCCTCTAAAAGAAGATGAAGAAACAAATGCACCATATTAGCGTCCTGGTACCATTCCCAGTCAAGAAATTTCCGATGCAACTTAATCCACCCGGTCATTTTTGGATGTATTTTTCAATTGCGGAATTGAGTTTCAGCAACTTTTCAGATAGTAAGCTCCACCAAACCATGTCAGCGATTAGCATTCGCTTCCTAGCGTCGGACTGGTACTCAGTGATCTGTTTAGCAATTTCGCCACTGAGTTTTTCGATTTTTTCGCGCTTGGTTTTCATGACTCTGAATTTTGAATGTTAGACTCGATGAAAGCCAGAATCGACGCCTCTTGGTAGAAAATACGACGTCCTACGCGTGACCATTTGAGCAAACCAAATTTTCTCCACCTCCATAATGAGGTTTGACGCACGTTCAACATAGCTTGGGCTTCGGATTCCGTTTTCCAGCCAGGGATAAGAGATTTTTCCATTTTAGAAATTTTTAAAAACGCCAATCAGGCGGAATAACCGCAGATAGAATCCTCTGGCAATCCGCCAGATAGCGTTTAAGTAAAATCCCTGTTTGATTTGGCTCCCCAGTTTGTGAGTAGTTTCTGGTAAGGGAGCACCTCCTATTCGGAAGCCGTAGCTTATAATCTGTATCCGCTACTGCGGTTGATGAGAGTTGGGACTCGCTTCATCCTAAGGCCGTACAGTCGGCTCTGACTTATGGATACAAATTTAAATTGAAATAAAATGTGAAAATCAAAAAAATATTCACAAAATCAATATTTTTTCGCAAATTGTTTAAAATGAATAATTTCCCTATAGAAAATTATTAAATTCGTTTAACCAAAACTAATAACGCTATGGAAATTATTCACTTCAAATCAAAATCTGAGAATATACCGGTATTTGGATTTACAAGTATTTATGTCAAGAATTATATTTGTAAGAGTAATCACTTGAAATTGACCTTTCTCGATCAAGAGTTTGCCATGGCTTCGATTACCGTTAAAAAAGGATCTGCTTATCCTATTGAGGCTATGAAATCAATATTTTTTGAGACTCAGGGTGAATGCAGCGTTGAATATGAACTAAGAAAATAAACGCCTGTTTTCCGGCGATAATTGTACAAATCTGTACATTTACAAAGTGAGAAAAAGCACTTTTATAGATAAACGCACAAATCCGTGCTTTTACCGAAACCTTAAACTATCCTTGAACCGGGGCATAAAAAAAGGGTTCCAATATCTTCTGAAACCCTTGTGACCCCGACAGGACTCAAACCTGTAACCTTCTGATCCGTAGTCAGATGCTCTATTCAATTAAGCTACGGGGCCATTATTGAGGCTGCAAATATAGAAAAATCCTGAAAACTATAAACAATTTTTGTGGATGAGTAAATCATTAAAAAAGAAATTACTGAAAGCCATGACAACAATCATTCACTTAAAAACCAGCCTTATTGATCAATGAATTAAGTCACTTTATGGAATCTGACAGTTATTAAACAAATGAAATAGATATATTTATATTCTGATGACAGAAGCCCTTGAACGATGAACCCTAAACTTTCTGCTCTCTGTATATTTATTTGCGCTTTTTTAACCCAATCACCGGCTCAAAGCTGGCGCCAGCAACAGATTATAACAGGTACCAAAAACCTGGGAAAATCATTTGACTATGACGGCAAAAAATTAATAGCGACAGATTACAATCAGGCTTGTATCTTTCAATGGCAGGATACAGGCTGGGTTAAGAAATACACTCTGTCTATGCCGGTTGAAGATACTACGTTATCTGCTGCCATTTTCTGGGATTGTGCCATACTTGGCGCTCCCGATCAGAATTTGGCCCATGTGTTCCAATATAACGGATCTGGTTGGGATGACGTCAAAATTCTTGAGCCGGATAACCTTGCGGAATCAGATCAGTTTGGTTACGCAGTCAAAATGGATTACAATTTTATTTTTGTTAGTTCCATTTATGATGATGAAGGTGCCGGGGATTGCGGTTCAGTTTATGTTTATCAGAGAAACGGTTCGGATTGGAATCCGTTGCAGAAACTGGTACCTTCCGGCGCACATAAAACAAGTCGTTTTGGATTATGCATGGCTCTCAGTGGAACTAGTCTGATTATCGGATCGGATAGTGCAACGTATTTCTTTCGTTGGGACGGAATTCAATGGATTGAACAAACCATAGCAACTGTCCCTGGCCTTTCAGTAGCGATTTCAGGAGATAAAGCCTTGGTCGGATCACTATATGATTCGGGTGAGGGTGTAAACGATGATTGTATATATTCATTTTGGTTGAATAACTACCAATCAGCATGGATCATGGCAAACAATGGACGGATTAGCCAAATAGGTAATCAGGTAGCTGTAAGTCCGGAATTTCGTTTGGTAGGAAATGGAACTCAGGTTCATAAGATATACACTGCCAGTGGCGATTGGTACTATACTGATATCATAGATCTGGATTATAGCGGTGATATCATGATTTCATACCATATGATCCTGATCAGTGACCCTTCGTATTGTAAAGAACCGATTCCCGGGGAAAAGGTCCAGACGGGAGCGCTCTATTGTTACTTCCTGAAATTTAATCCATATATAGACTTTCACTCAATTCCTACTATGATATATGGAGATCCTCCCTTTAATTATCAGGTCAGTCCTGTATGCACCGTTACTTCAAGTGATGAGAGTATTGCGAAAATAGAAGGCAGTAAAATAAAAATCATTGGTGCAGGTACCTGTGACATTGTGGCTACCTATGAAGAAGATACAATTTACCTGACAGAAAAAAAATCACAAAAGCTCACCGTTAATAAATCTCCCCTGTTTATCCAGGCTGATAATAAAAGCAGAGAGTACTTCAGCAAGAACCCTGAATTTACTTTGTCATTTTCTTCTTTCAAAAATGGTGATGATATAAATGATCTTGAGGAACTGCCTGTTTTAATATGTTCTGCTGATTCTTCGAGCAATGCCGGTTTATATCCGATTGAACTGTCAGGTGGTACTGATAAAAATTATAATTTCGAATTCACAAATGGTACTCTTGAAGTTACCAAAGCGCCGTTGCAAATTAAGGCAGATGATATCTCTAAAACTTACGGCAGTGAAAATCCGGAATTCACATGGTCAATCACGGGATTTAAAAACAATGAAGATACTTCCGTGCTGGATCAATTACCTATAATCGCCTGTAATGAAACCGTATTATCCCGCGTCGGCACTTACTCTCTGAGGCCTGAACTGGGCTCCGATAATAATTATAATTTTGAATATATCACCGGGGTGCTGACAATAAATAAAGCACTGGTTTCGGTCCGGGTAAGGGATACAAGCAGAAATTACGGAGAAGAAAATCCTGATTTTGAAATGGAATTTAATGGTTTTGTCAATAATGAAGATAAATCAGTTATTGATCTTTTACCCAGGGCATATTGCACGGCTAATATTCAGTCAGCACCCGGTACTTATCCTATTATTATATTAAAAGGAGTCGATCCTGACTACGAATTCAATTATACCAATGGGGTGCTAACAGTCAATCCCCTTGTCGGAAATGCAAATTATACTGAAAACGAAATCAATGTCTGGCCAAATCCCACATCGGGGAAATTATTTATCAGGAATGCCGGAATTAAGGAAGTTACTATTTATTCATCGTCAGGAATACCTGTAAAGAAGAAGAACATTCATTCAGATTTTATCGACATAAGTGATCTCCCAGCGGGTATATACTATATCCTCATTGGAAAACATTCATTTAAAATTCTGAGACAATAGGAATTTCACTTAATGATTGCTTCTTTTCCCTGTCCTTTCTTATCAATATAATCATTTTAATAAATGAATTTCCATTCATCAAACAAAAAATCCTCGCCATTAAATACAAAATAGATATTACCTATTCCTTTATCTATTTTCAGTGCTATTTTCTTCGAGAGTGTAGTCCATTCCTTCTCATCACATTTAAGGGAAACAATAGGAGTACCTTTCATATTATTTACATACACATCAATTCTACCTTTCCCTTTCACCCTGGCTTCGAATTTGCCAGGAATATGGTTGCTAAAATCGGCTCCTCGCACCATGAGACATTCTTTGTCTGCTTTTCCTTTGGCTGCCATGTTGCCCGCATTACCGACAGCTTCGAACCGGACTTGCCCCGAAGTGCCAGCGGTAGTTTCTGCTTGCTGAAGAACGAATGGATTTAAAGGGTTAAGTTGTGAAGGACCTTTAAAAGTTGCTTTGACCATGGGGATATTTACATCTTTCCCTTCATCTACCTGCATTTCTTCGATACACACATTACGAAAGCCACCTTTCGTGCCAAAATAATCCTGTAAATACATGGCATGGTAAGCCAGATAATATTTCTCTTTGTATTTGAAAAAGTGAGTGTGGTTGTTTGTATAAGGCCCTACGTTAACATCGCCGGTATTCTTAAAGTAATTATCGCGATACTTCCAACTGGCCGAGTCTAACGGTGTTTTACTCGTCATATAACACATACTGCATTGGGTTGATTTTTCTGTATTCGTATAAGGCCATTCAGTGCGTTGTTCCCAACTCGTATTATAGGTATAAACCCATGTACCATTGATAAAGTTAAGGTCGCTTGCCTCAAAAAAATAGGGAGCGGGTATCCTGGCAATCTCGCTTGCCAAACTGATCATATCTGATCCTAATTTGACCATTCTGGAATTATCCGGCATATATTTCGTTTTAGGCTTTCCGCCTCCAAAAGCAAGCCAACCTGTACCTTGGTCGTCAATCACAACTCCGGGATCGAAGGGAGCTTCCACATCCACTCCGGGGACCGAACGGTCGACTATGTTCTTTCCCAATGGGTCACTCCACGGGCCAACAGGAGAGGTGGAAGTAAGTACGGCTGAACCGATGCCGCTATTGGAATAATACAAATAAAAGTGTGTCTTACCATCTGCTTCCTGTCTGGATGTTATGGAAGGTGCCCAGGAATTTTGACTCCATGGTGCCAGCTCGGAAGTATTTATGAGACCATGATAGGTCCAGTTGACCATATCATCGGAAGACATCATAACCAGTGAACGGATCTTTTCGTATGAATTTCTCCCATCCTTTCCAACATGCTCATACTGCTGATGATCATTCGTGGCATACACATAAATTCTACCATTGTATTCTACAGCTGTCGGGTCGGCAGTAAACATAAAATCTAATAATGGATTCGCATTATCAGAGCTAAGTTTCGGCGAAACTTTTGAGAATTTTTCTTCCAGGTTTTCTTTAACTACTGTCGGATTACCTGCATTCGTCTGAGGTTTTGCGAATTCTGAACCACCCAGAAAAGCCATAACAGCGACTGTACTTAACCATACTTTTTTTCTAAACATGCTTTTTTTATTTTATTTAATAAACGTTGTTCTATTTCTCTGTCATGGCAGCGGAGTCAAAGATGCTGCAAAACCTCCCCTTCGGAGCATTTTTACTTCTACAGAGCTGGATTGGTTTACAACAAGATATTGCGTTTTAAAAGCTTGGTCGTAATTGCCGTCTGAAATAAGGGTGAGTTTATAATTGACATTCTGTGGCAGAAAATTGAATTTTAAGGTTTTCGTTTTTTCAATGTTTTCACTGCTGATTCCACCAATATACCATGAGCTGCCTTTTTGTCTGGCAATAATTACGTCCCGGCCGGGAAATCCATCCAGCAATTTGATATTATCCCATGCATTTGGAACATCTCTCAGGAAATTTTTTGCTGCATCCGGTAGTTCATAATAGCCTTCGGGACGATCGGCCATGTGTTGAAAGCCTGATTCGAACAACACACTGAGTGCAAGCTCATGTCCGTATGAAGTAACATGTGGGTATTGGGAATTGGTGAAAGTTACCGGCGTATAATCCATTGCACCAACTACATTACGTGTAAACGGAAGAATTGTATTGTGTTCAGGAGCGGGAATCGTAAATTCAGGACCATTATTGTACCATTCGGCTCCGCGTACACCCTCGTATGTCATCAGGTTAGGATAGGTTCTTGACCATCCGCGGGGAACCAGACAGCCATGAAAATAAACCATCATATGGAAGCGGGCAGCGTCTTCGAGAATATCAATATAGTAATTAATCATGTCCTGCTTTTCACTTTCGAAGAAATCAATTTTAACACCCACAACTCCCAATTTTTGCAATTTGGTAAATTCTTCTATCCTGTTTTCATGCGTAAGCATACGGTCTTTAGGAGTTGCCGAAACCCAATTGAAGTCGCCTCCTGAATTGTACCACATTAATGGTTTTATACCTTTGGAAGTAATGTATTTAAGAGCATCTTCAAGGTTTCCGCCATTGCCCATAGCATCCCACTCCCAGTCCAGCAGAGTGTAAGGCCACGACATGGAGGCTGCCAGATCAGCAAACTCACATACCACCTTGAAATCTTTTGTTCCATGGTTATTCGACCAGTAATTCCAGGACACTTTGCCGGGTTTTATCCAGTCAGTTTGGGCAACCACAGAAGCAGGACTCACATCATCGACCAGCGTTGATTCCACTATGTCAGCCAAACTGCCAACGATAATAACACGCCAGGGCGATTTCCAGGGCAGATTAATTGTTGGCTGGACTTCTCCTTTTTCGCGGCCGTTCCATTTGTCGGGGAATGTGAGCTTGTAGACTGTTTTTTGACCCCAGTTAGAGAGTTTTGTGCCACAATAAGTGCGGTTTACATCGGATTCGTGGATCAGGTACCAGCATGATTTATCAGGGGTATTGAACAATGCCGGATAGCCCCAGTCCCTTTGTTCATTTCCGTCTTTCATGGTAATATAAAGCCCTTCATTGGCCGGATTGAACCTTTCCAACCACCGTTTGGTACTATCGGGTATTAAATAAGCTGTAAATTCATCTTTCACCACAAATGTTCCTTCTATTTCAGGAAACTCATACCTAAATGCAATACCATCATTATAAGCACGGATAATGAGGTTTAATTTGGCCTTGGCAGGATTTTCAAAATATACCACCACTTCGTTTGCCGAATTTCTGCAAACAGATTTTTTTCCGTGCAGCGCAGTATAATTATCATTAACTACAGTTGGTTTACCGGCTTTCAAAAATGAAAGATTAGTATAAAAATCCTGGTCGCTGCGTGAAAGTCCAAGGTTGATGGAAGGAATTACTTCCGAAACTTTACCATTTTCGGTATAGTTCACACATAAATACCAATTCCCAACGGTTTTATTTTGTTCGCAGAAAAGCGAAACATTAATTTTATTGTTCGGCGACACAACCGAAACCATCTGGCTAATTGCAAGATTGAAACTGTTCAGTATTAACGCTGAAACTATAAATAGTCTCATTAATTGAAAGGTTTTAACCTCCATGATATTTTCCTTTTATGTTGGAACGAATTAATTTATAAATTTTTCAATCATAAAAATCAACTGGATTAAGCTATGTATAACACGACAAATACCAATTGATCACTTAAAAAATTTGTTGATCTCCCAACGATCTTTCCACTGAATTTCGATAGAATCTCCTTCAAAAATTATCGGAAGCCAGATATAGCGTGAATTAATAAGATCTTTTTTATTCCAGCGGTCGAACATGGCGATATAGGCATTTTTCTTTCCCTCAATGGGCAGTACATGCGTACTTTGTCCATAAAAAGTTTTATCGGCATCTTTACCAGTGCATGGATTATCACGCATCTCCCAATGTCCAAGCATGGAATCGGCTACAGCGTATTTTGCCTGATTAGGATCCCAACCGGTACATGCCGAAGTGACAATATAATATTTACCATTGTATTTGAATACAGCAGGCGCTTCCCTGTATTCATTGATAAAATTTCGTGTAAAACGTCCTGAAGGCTTCAGGTAATCGTCTGTCAGTTCGTTGATATACAAAGTGGCATTATTCTCTGATGAACAAACCTGATAAGCTTTGCCGTTGTCGTCTTTGAAAACCTTCATATCCCGGCTCATCTGTCCATTCGGACGCATAGAACCGAGATACTTAAACAAACCAACCGGAGAATCACTTATTGCTACCCCGGCAGCCGCTTTGGCATAATCGTGACTGTCCACATGCAACCACATCACAAATTTTTTCGTCTCTTCGTTATAGATTACTTTCGGACGTTCCAATACATTGGAGAAATGCAGTTCTGAAGCAGTATCTTTTTGTTCCGGGGGCAAAACAATGCCTTCAAACTTCCAGTCGGTTAAATTGCGCGAAGAGTAACAAGAAACACCACCGGCTTCTGTTCTATAACATTCCCAACTCTGTACTTTGGGATTCCAATAGGTGGAGTCTCCTTTGTATTCTCCATACCAGTAATAAACTCCGTTGTGATAAAGCAATCCACCACCATGAGCATTAATTGGTTTACCTGAAGTATCGTACCATTCCGCACCAGACACAATCATTTCTTCTGCCTGTATTTTTATTTTATTCTGGCCAAAACAAAATGCATGCAGACAAAATGCTCCGATAAAAAAAATAATGAATTTTTTCATTTAAACCAGGTTTCAAGTTGTCTTTCACTGAATTTGCTTCTAAAGGAAGTTTTCGTTTTCATAGCTTTAGGATAATTCGAATGTAATTTTTGAACTCAAAAGCATTCGGTTACTTATTATTTTAAAGTTTTAAAATTTTAATGGTTTTTACCTCCTGAGTATTTTTTATAGTTAAAAAATATAAACCCGGATGAAGACTACCTGCTATATTACAATCACTTTGACAAAAGCCTGATTCGACGGTTTCTCCGGAGGAATTAATAACTGAATATTCGGATGGTTTTAGAAACTGCAATCGTAAAGAATGAGTAAATGGATTAGGTGAAAAACTGAAAGTGTTTGATTGGTATTCGTCCACAATAGTTACACAAGGATATTCTCCCTTGGTAGTATCAACACAGTTACTACAACTATCAACAAATGCAAAGCCTCCCCAGGTTCCTCTGCAATCCTGGATACACTCAAGTTTCCCTGTGTTACCGCCAACGCAGGTTTGGCAACTGTCAAGATATGCGGTGCCGCCCCAATCTCCATTACAGTCTTTTGTACATGCAGTCTTTCCGGTATTGCCACCCACACATATTTCACAACTATCCAAATAGGCCGTACCATTCCAAATCCCATTGCAGTCTTTTAAACATGCCTGTTTTCCGGTTGTTCCCTCAACACAGGTTCCACAACTATCTATAAAAGCTCCGCCTCCCCAAATACCCTGGCAGTCCCTGGTGCAGCTTAATGTGTCGGAACCACCCCAGATGCCCTGGCAATCCTTAACGCAGGGTAGCTTACCTGTGTTGCCTCCGACACATGTCTGACAGCTGTCCAGATAAGCCGTGCCACCCAAAACATTGTTACAATCCAGAGTAGGCGCATCTACCATTACAAATTGGACCGACCTGCCCGGGCTTTGAAAAAGAATATTACTATCGCTGGGAAAAGCATAAGCCGGAATACTTTCGAGTACAGTTCTTGGACCCCATTGTGTCCCCGTTGGGGCTACTCCATTCACTGTTACATACAACGAGAAGTCTCCATGGTCAGATCCTCCGGTCAATGAGTACACGTAGTATTTTTTTCCTACGCCAATATTTTCGGGATTTAGTTTTACTATCTGGGATGAGGTTCCCTTATTTACTATCACCAATCCGGTTTCTCCTGATGCATAACGGGAGGCATACGCCAATATGTTTACGTTGGATGATGTTGTTGAAATGACGTGATCACCGGTAAATTTCTGTTGATAATAGGCATAATAGAATTCCGGCCGTGGTTGCCACAATAAGCTGCTGTTGTTCCCCTGGTAAAACATCCCATTATCACCTGTGGACAGCAACCATCTTGCCCCTAAACCAAAATTATTCTTTATTAATTCGTTAAACAGGATGGTAGCCTGTATTCCATTGATGTAAGACTGAAACGGACCAGTACCGGATGCATTGCCATCCATATTATACTCAGTCAGGGCTACAGGTTTAAGGAAAGCTTTTTTATTAGCAATATCCTGCCGGATAAAACTGATGTTTTTCTTTGGTTCTGTTGTTGCAATGGATAATAAGTTGTTTACAATTGCATCCCTCCCAAAATAGTTGTGCATAACATAGAAATCGGCAGAATCGCCAATTTCCTTAAAAACGCCGGCATTCCATGTTTTATCCACCGAATTCCAGCTCGTGGTGCCATCGTAATGCAAAACCAGGGCGCCAATGTATATTTTCGCTCCCACTTCGGCCGCTGCCGCCCTCATCGAGTCGGCAAAAACACAAAAGTGTTTACCATACAGTTGACCATTAATAATTTGAGGTTGATTATCTTTATTTGTGGCGGTATCAATCATCCAACCCGCCTCCCAGGGACCTGGATTTTCGTTTCCGATTTCCCAGAATTTTGTTCTGCCGTTGTCATAGCGAACCCAATCGGCCGCAAGATGAGCTGCCTGTTGCACCGGGTTTTTGCTTAAGCCATACCGGGCATACCCGTAATTAATTGTTATGAGACCCTGTGAGCCAGTCTGTTGACGAAGTTTGTAATAATTATCAACCGTGGTAGACCAGTCGTTTACTCCTGAGATAGCATAAAACAGGTTCTTTTTTGCCGTGGTACCATTAAAAGTAGTACCATCGTAAATGGAGTCAGGGATATCAGAAGGCCTGCCATTCCAAAAGAAGATATTCGACCAGCTCCCTCCCGGGAAACGAATCAACGTAGGAGAAAGAGCCTGTGTATTTTTTACAAAAGCCGGTTGGTCTGTATTGTTGCCCATCCACACAGCTATTGCATTTCCGAAAACATATTTGGATATTTTACCCAACGTATCCGGAGTGATATTTACAGTTGCTGTCGGAGCTTGTACAGTTTTATCAGTTAACGTTGAGGTAGGTATAACTGCAATTTTAGGAGCAAAATCCTCTAAAAAACAGTTGGTATTGCTTTGAGCAAAAAGAGAAATGGAGGAACTGTAAAAGATGATAAATAACAAGGGTAACCTGATCATCTTAGTTCTAAATTGATTCTTCATCATAACAAAATTGATTTTAAAGGGATGATAGAAATAAAACATTACACAATCCAATATCAACAGGTTCAAATGATTACCTATAGAATAAGTATTAAAATATTTTAAAAAATGTTTTTGTAAATGTATTGGGAACGAATCTCTTCTAATTATAATAAAGTATTATTTTTAGAAATATAGTCTCAATTTCATTTCTTGCCTTTGGTAACTCTGTATTTCGTCGGACTCAGTTTGTAATAATCCGTAAAACATTTTACAAAATAGGAGATTTCTTTAAACCCAACCTCAAACGCGATGTTTGAAACGCTATTTTCCGTGGTAAGCAATAGTTCTGCACCTTTTTTTAAGCGCATATTGCGCATAAACTCATTTACTGAATAACCGGTAAGTGCTTGAAGCTTTCTGTATAATTGGGAACGACTCATACCCATATCACCTGAAAAAGCATGCGCATCATATTCTGAATTGCTGATGTTATTCTCAATAAACTTTGACGCACGATTCAGAAATTTCTGATCCAGACTTGTGGTGGTAGTTACCTCAGATATATCAGGTAGTTTACTGAATTGCCTCCTCAGTAATCTGCGGGATTCAAGAAGATTCTGAACCCGGGCACGCAGGATAGAAATACTGAAAGGCTTGGGTATATAGTCATCGGCTCCTGTTTCCAGACCTTCTATAACCTGTTCACTGGCAGTACGGGCTGTTAAGAGAATTACAGGTATATGAGATGTTTTCTCATCGCTTTTCAGTCGCTTGCATAATTCTATACCGTCCAGTCCCGGCATCATAATATCACTTATGATAATATCAGGTATGTTATTTATGGCTGACTCAAATCCTTCAATTCCATCCGAGGCTTCCATTACATTAAAACTTTGTTCAAATTCATTTTTTATAAACTGTCTCAGATCCGGATGATCTTCAATAATGAGCAGGACCGGAGCAGTTTTTTTCAGATCTATGCTTTCCCTGATGGGGGAAGGTTTAAGGTCATTTTTATCTTTCGTGAATAAATCAATAGAGTCACTTAAAACTTCATTGGTTATCTGATAAGGTTTTAAGTGTTGTTTGCCCAATGGTAGCAAAATAATAAACCTGGAACCTTTTCCTTTTATGCTTTCAGCTTTTAGTATCCCATTGTGTATTTCAATAAGTTCTTTGGTCAATGCTAATCCAACGCCCGAACCGAGATTCTTTTTAGCTGTTTCAGCCTGGTAAAAGCTGTCAAAAATATGAACCAGGTCATCTTTATCAATCCCGATTCCAGAATCTTCAATAATTATCTCGACAAATTGAAGATCACCGCCATAAGTATTTTCTTCAGGGCCCTTAACAGAAATATAAACTGTAATGTTCTTCCCGTTATCGGTGAATTTGAAGGCATTGGCAATTAAATTATACAGAATTTTATCTAATTTATCCCGGTCAAACCAAACCGAAAGACTAGCCAGATTAGTAACAACCTGGAAATTAACAGAACGTTCTGTCGCTTCAATCTGAAAAGTCGATGAAATTTCTCTTACAAATCGAATAATATCATTTTCAGAAGCTTCCAGGGTAAGTCCGCCAGCTTCCAATTTTCTCAAATCCATTAACTGATTGATCAATCTTAGCAAACGGGATGCATTTTTATAAATTAACTTATAGTTACTTTCCAGCTTTTCTTTGCTAAGCAAATGAAATGGTTTTTCAAGGGGCGCCAAAATCATTGTTAATGGCGTTCTGAACTCGTGAGATATATTTGTAAAGAAACGGAGTTTCATCAGATCCAACTCATGTTGCTGCCTGGCTTCTATCCTTTCAAGTTCAATTTTTCTTTTAAATCTTTCGCGCAGTAAAAACGTGTATCTGAGATAGGCAATACCAGTTGCTATCAGAAGAATGTAAAGTAAAAAAGCCCATGCAGTTTTGTACCATGGAGGAATAACGGTTAAATTTAATGTTGTGGGCACATCATTCCAAACTCCATCATTATTAGCAGCTTTCACCTGGAAAGCATATTTCCCGGGAGGTAGATTTGTATAAGTAACATCATTCCTGTTCTCTATAAAATTCCAGTCCTTATCAAATCCAAGCATTCTATACGCATACAAATTTTTCTCAGGTTCAATATAGTTTAGTGCTGCAAATTCTAACGTAAATACATTCTGATTGTATTTAAGAGTAATTTCATGGCTATATATGGATTGCTTTTCCAGGGAAAACACATTTTCAGCCTCAACCGTTTCAACAGGTTTATTAAACAATTTAAACGCCGTTATATAGACCGGTGGCTTATATTTATTTTCGATGATATTTCCCGGCAAGAAACAAATTACTCCCTGCTTGCCTCCAAAAAAGATTTCGCCTTCCTGACTTTTAAATCCGCCAGGCAGAATAAACTCATCGGTAACCAACCCATCAATAATATCAAAGTTTTTAAATCTTCTTTCTCCCGGAGTAAATCTGCATAATCCTTTATACGTGCTGAGCCAAAGATTTCCGGATTGATCTTCAATGATACCGGTAACTTTATTATTGGATAACCCATCTCTGATGGTAAAATGGCTAAAAGTTCCATATTTCTTGTTGAACAGATTAAGACCGGAGGCAGTCCCGAACCACATATTTCCCTTCGAATCCTGGCAAATGGAATACACAAAATTGTTACTTAAACTTGTCGTATCATTCGGTTGATTCCTGTAATGTCTAACCTTTATTGTCCTTTGATCAATAACTGAAATACCATCTATTGTACCCACCCATATATTATCCTCAGTGTCGCAGTAAATTGACAATACCCAATCACTGGATATTGTATTTGTCAGATTACCATAATTTACTAAATGATGTTCAAATTTTGCGGTTGAAGGATTAAATTTATCAACGCCTCCTCCGTGTATCGCAATCCAAAGATTCCCGTGTTTGTCTTCGGTAATTGAACGCACATCATTACCAGCAATACTTTCCTCATCCTCAGGGTTGTGACGATAGGATTTAAACTTCCCGGTTTTTCTGTCGTACATTTGCAATCCGCCAAAGTAAGTTCCTACCCAAATGTTCGATTTTCCATCTTTGTATATGCAGTGTACTGTTCCCTCACCTAATCCGCTTCCGGTTTCTTTTTGCGGACGAATGAATCTTTTATTGCCTGTTTTTCGGTCTATGATGTCTATACCTCCTGCATTGTAATAACCAACCCATAACTTATTTTCTCCGTCTTCAAGTACAGAAGAAACATTTTTATTTGTCAATCCCCGTGAACCGGCATGATCCTGTTTATATCCTAAAAAGGGATTTGCTTTAACTACAAAATTTAAATCGGCCTGCAGACTACCTACCCATAAGTTTTTTTGCTTATCCTCATATATGCAGGTAACAATATTGCCTGATATACCAGAGTCATCAAACTGGTCGTACTTATACGAAATGATTTTCGAATCAGATTTCCGGTAAAGCACCAATCCGGTTTCCTGTCCTCCCATCCATATATTCCCAACACTATCTCTCATGATCATATTAATAAACTCATCAGGGATCTTATCGAATTTTCTCCATTTTGCAGTTTCCTGATCCAAAATCCAAATTCCCTCACCTCTTGTACTAACCCAAATTTCATTCTCACTGGAACAAAAAGAAGTAATAAAGAAAAATCCGGAATTTTTGGCTTTAGGAGTAACAAATCTCATATGGTTGAACTTGCCGGTTTCTGGATTAAGAACACTGACGAAACCTATGGAATAACCAATCCAGATATTTCCTGACGGATCTGTATACAAGGCGCGGATATCATTATGCAATATACCGTTAGGGTCTATCATTGCAAGGATATCATAAAAATTTTGCTCCAAAAGGTCTGCTGATATTTCTTTTAACCTGTTATATAGGTCATTTCTCCGGATTTTAGACCCCTTGAGTTTAGACAATTCATTAATATAAGGTTTATAAATATTTTTACTGCCTAGAATCCGGACGGCCTCATCTGTAATAACTAATACAGGATCATCGGAATATCTGACAAATTTGTTTGAATTCCGCTTAAGCAGATTCAAGCCAAAATAGGAGGCAATCCACATGTCTCCTTTGCTATCCTCAGTAATTGACGTAATTCTGTTATTTAAAATTGATGTGGTATCATCAGGGTCAGACAAATGATTAATAAAGCGATCTTTTTCTTTATCATACATGCTCACTCCGCCCCGGTCAGTTCCAACCCATAATGTTCCGCGGGAATCAACAAACAGGCAATTAATTAAATCGTGGTATAAACTGGTTGAGTCCTTTTCGTCCTTACGATATATTTTAAACGACCTTCCGTCATAACGATTCAGCCCATCCGCCGTACCTATCCAGATAAATCCCTCCTTATCCTGAACAACAGAATACACTTCGGTATTCGATATTCCATTGTCGGTGGATAAATGTATGAATCTTAGATCTCCATTATTTGCATATGAAACAGTGTTGAATAGATGGAACAAAAAAAGAAGAAATAAGATTCTACAATTTAAATACATTGCCAAAATCTATTTAGTAATTGGTCCCGGGTAACAATTATAAAGAATAAAAATATATGTTTGAGAAATTTGTTCAAAAAATAAAGCCCCGGGAGTTTCCCGGGGCTGGTTACAAAAAACCCTTAATCTAACCACAAACAATTGACCATGAAATCATCTTGAGTATTCTCCTGTGCGCTACCTGCTTTTTATAATTTTTACGGTATTTGCTCCCTGTACATTATTTATTGTCAAAAAATATAATCCCGGAATAAGATTGCTTGCTATTATACAATCATTCTGACAAAAGCCTGATTCGACCTTTTCTCCTGAAACATTACTAATGGTATATTCAGATGGTTCAGGTAACAGCAATTGTAATGAATGGGTAAAAGGATTGGGTGCAAGATTGAAAGATATTGACTGGATGGGATCCACAATAGTTATACAAGGATTTTCTCCCCTGGTAATATCAATACAGTTGCTACAACTATCAACAAATGCAGAGCCTCCCCAGGTACCTTTACAATCCTGGATACACGCGAGTTTCCCGGTGTTACCACCAACGCAGGTTTGGCAACTGTCAATATATGCGGTGCCACCCCAATCGTTGTTACAGTCTTTAACACAAGCAACATTGCCGGTATTCCCGCCCACACAATTGTTGCAGCTATCTGTAAATGCGGTGCCACCCCAGGTTCCATTACAGTCTTTAGTACATGGGGTTTTTCCGGTGTTACCTCCGACACATATTTCACAACTATCCAGGTAGGCCGTACCATTCCATACTCCATTACAATCCTTTATGCATGCATGTTTTCCGGTGGTTCCCTCAACACAGGTTCCGCAACTATCGACAAAAGCTCCGCCTCCCCAAATA